>NZ_JBHVKJ010000021.1:0-90353 GCF_042798275.1 Nocardioides sp. NPDC057767
GGTCCCAAGGTGCTGGGACAGTTGCGCCGACTCGGCGTCGTGCGGTGGGACAGATGCGCCGACTCGGTGGAGGGTCTGGCGGCTCAGATCAGGGCGCTCAGTGGGGTCGGCGTACGACCACCGATCTTCTCGACGACGTCGGTGACGGTGGCGAGCTTGCCGAGGCGGGTGGCGGTGCCGAACGAGGTGAACAGCGGGGCGATGAAGTCCGGGACCCCGGCGGAGACGAGACCGGCGGTGTAGGCCTCGTCGTCGACCTGGACGACCTCGACCGGGTTGCCGGACTGCTTGGTGGCGAGCTCGGCCAGGTCGGCCGCGGTGTAGGCCTGCGGGCCGGTCACGTCGTACGCCTTGCCCTCGTGCCCCTCGCTCGTCAGCACGCCGACGGCGACCGCGGCGCAGTCCGCGCGGGCGACGTAGGCCGCGCCGCCGTCGCCGGCGTTGGTGACGAGCTGTCCGCTCGCGGCGGCCTGGGCGACGGAGTCGACCTGCATGTCGGCGTAGAGGTTGTTGCGCAGCATGGTCCAGGCCAGGCCGCTCTCGCGCAGCGCCTCCTCGGTGGCGGCGTGGTCGGCGACGACGCCGGCGGGATTGTCCGGGGTCGGCTCGGGCACCGAGGTGTAGGCGATGTGGCGTACGCCCGCCTTGGCGGCGGCGTCGATGGCGTTGCGGTGGCCCTCGACGCGGGCGCCGACGACGTCGGTCGAGATCAGCAGGACGCGCTCGACGCCGGCGAAGGCGTCGACCAGCTCCTCGGGCTTGTCGAAGTCGGCGGCACGTACGTCGGCACCGCGTGCCGCGTAGTCGGCGAGCTTGGCGGGGTCACGGGTGAGGAGCACGACCTCGGCGGGGTCGACGGTGTCGAGGAGCTGGTCGGCGACGAGACGGCCGAGCTGGCCGGAGGCGCCGGTGATGGCGATGGTCATGGAGGAGTCCTATCTGTAGTCACGGTGATGACGGTTCTTCAAATGTAGTCATAACGATGGCAATAAGGCAAGATGGGGGTATGGCCAGCCCGACGAACACCCGTTTCGCGGTGGCGGTCCATGTCCTGACCTACCTCGCCTCGTGCGCGGCCGCCGGGCGCACGACTCCGGTCAGCTCCGACGAGCTGGCCGGGAGCACTGCCGTCAACCCGGTCCATGTGCGCAAGGTGCTCGGGCCGCTCCGTGCGGCCGGCCTGGTCCGCTCCCGCCCCGGCGCCCACGGGGGATGGGAGCTCGCCGCCGATCCCGGTGTCGCCAACCTCGCCCAGGTGTGGCAGGTGCTGCAGGGCGATGATCCCGTCCTCGGCATCCATGGCCCGAACCCCGCGTGTCCGGTCGGCGCGAGCATCCAAGGGGTGCTGACCGACCTCGATCGCCGGGTGGCCAAGGCCGTCCTGGTCGAGCTCGAGGGCATCACGCTCAACGACATCCTCGACGACTCCGGCTTCGACCCGGCGGACTTCGCCGCGCTCCTGCCGTGAGTCAGCGATAGCCTCTCGGACTGTGGAGCTATACGGGGCCGCTGACCGCGAGCGGATCGTCGCCGAGCCGCCCAAGCGGGTGGCTGCGCCGGAGCGTACGCAGTTCGAGCGCGACCGCGCCCGCGTGGTGCACGCCGCCTCGACCCGGCGGCTGGCGGCGAAGACGCAGGTCGTGGGGCCGCAGGCCGACGACTTCGTACGCAACCGGCTGACCCACTCGCTCGAGGTCGCCCAGGTCGCGCGGGACCTGTCGCGTGCCCTCAACGGGCCGGGCTCGCCGCAGCCCGACATCGCCGAGACGGCGGCCCTGGCGCACGACCTCGGCCACCCGCCGTTCGGCCACAACGGCGAGAACGTGCTCGCTGAGAAGGCCAAGGACATCGGTGGGTTCGAGGGCAATGCGCAGACGCTGCGGATCCTGACCCGCCTGGAAGCGAAGACCTTTGCCGCGGACGGGCGCTCGGTGGGGCTCAACCTCACCCGGGCGACGCTGGATGCGTGCACCAAGTACCCGTGGGGATTCGGTGAGCGGAAGGGCGCGAAGTTCGGCGTCTACGAGGACGACCTGCCGGTCTTCACCTGGCTGCGCGCAGCAGATGCCGGGCAGCGGCAGTGCGTCGAGGCGCAGATCATGGACCTCTCCGACGATGTCGCCTACTCCGTCCACGACGTCGAGGACGGCATCGTCGCCGGGAAGATCGACCTTGCTCGGCTCGACCTCGACGGCGTCGCCGAGACGGTCGCCGACTGGTACGTCCCCGGCTTCGACCGTGCCCTCGCGGTCTCGACGATCGCCGACCTCCGCGCGGCCGGGTGCTGGATCGCGGAGGGTGCCGCGTACGACGGCTCGCGACGGTCTCAGGCGATGCTGAAGAACCTGACCTCCGACGTCATCGGCCGGTTCTGCGGGGCCGTGAAGGAGGCGACGTACGCCGCCGGTGGCGGCCCCTACGCCCGTTACGGCGCCGACCTGGTGGTGCCGCAGCGGACCCGCCTGGAGATCGCGCTGCTGAAGGGGATCGCGGCGCACTACGTGATGCGCACCGACGAACGAGCCGCGAAGATGGACCGTCAGCGGGGTGTTCTCGATGAGCTGGTCGAGCACCTCGTCGCCACTGCGCCCACTGGCCTCGACCGGCAGTTCGCCGACGACTGGCGCGAAGCGGCGGACGACGCCGCCCGGCTCCGCGTCGTGATCGACCAGGTCGCCTCGCTCACCGACATCACCGCGCTCGCCTGGCACGAAAGGCTCTGCCGGCGAGCGTGAGCGCCATTGCGGTCACGTCATTTAAGCGGTACCTTAAATGACGTGAACGATGTCTGGTACGCCGTCTCCGACTCCACCCGCCGCCAGGTCCTGGCGCGGGTGGCCGCCGGACCGTGCTCGGTGGGGGAGATCGCCGACGCGCTGCCGGTGAGCATGGCCGCGGTGTCCCAGCACCTCAAGATCCTGCGCGAGGCCGGCCTGGTGTCGATGACGCCGGCCGGCCGGCGCCGGATCTATCACGCCCGGCTCGAGGGCCTGGCCGAGCTGCGCGCCGAGCTGGACACGTACTGGACCCAGGCGTTGCAGTCGTTCAAGCAGGTGGCTGAGGCCGGCTACCGGGCAGAGCGAGGAGTAAGCGAGCACAGCGAGCAGAAGGAGCAGCAATGAGCATCACCCGAGAACCCACGTCCGTGGACCTGGAGATCACTGTCGACGTACCCGTCGAGCACGCCTTCAAGGTCTTCACCGAGGACTTCGACCGGATCAAGCCGCGTGATCACAACATGCTGCCTGTCGAGATCGCCGAGACGGTGCTCGAGCCGCAGGTCGGCGGCCGCGTCTACGACCGCGGCGTCGACGGCAGCACCTGTCAGTGGGCCCGCGTCCTCGTCGTCGACCCGCCGCACCGGCTGGTCATCTCCTGGGACATCACCCCCGACTTCCACCTCGAGCCCGACCCGGCCCGGTGCAGCGAGGTCGAGTTCAGCTTCACCTCCGTGGGGCCTGAGCAGACCCGCGTACGTCTCGAGCACCGGCACCTCGACCGGCACGGTGCCGGGTGGCAGGGCTGGCGGGACCGGGCCGCGGGCGACAGCGCCTGGGGGATCTACCTGGAGCGCTTCCGGGCCCTCGCGGAGGCCTGATGAAGGTCGACCGGACCGCGCTCGCGACCGCCGAGCGGCGCGACCTCGCCGACTTCCTCGAGACCCTGACGCCGGAGCAGTGGGACCGCCCCTCGCTGTGCAGCGGATGGACGGTGCGCGACGTCGTCGCGCACCTGATCAGCTACGAGGAGGTCGGGCTGGTCGGCTTCCTCGGCCGGTTCGCGCGCCAGGGGTTCAGCTTCGGCACCATGAACCAGCGCCGGCTGGAGGAGTTCGGGGCCCGGACCTCCGGCGAGCTGATCGCCTATGTGCGTGAGCACGCGAAGCCGTCGGGGCCGACGGCGGTGGCGGATGCCCGGATCGGGCTCACCGACGGCCTCATCCACCACCAGGACATCCGTCGTGCGCTCGGGAAGCCGCGCCGGGTGCCGGCCGAGCGTCTCGTTCCTGTCCTCGGCTTCGCGATGATCGCCCCGCCCTTGCCGGCGAAGCGGAACGGTCAGGGGCTTCGGCTCGTGGCCAGCGATCTCGACTGGTCCCACGGAAGCGGTGCGGAGGTCACCGGTCCGGGCGAGGCGCTGCTGATGGCGGTCTGCGGACGCGCCGATGCGCTCCCGGAGCTCGCCGGTCCGGGGCTCGCGACCCTGGCGAGCCGGGTGCAGGGCTAGACGACCACCCAGAGCGCCGAGGCGATCACGAAGACCGAGAGGCCGAGGGTGGTCTCCAGGAGCGTCCAGGTCTTGAGGGTGGTGATCACGTCCATCCCGAAGAATCGGCTCACCAGCCAGAATCCGGAGTCGTTGACGTGTGACAGGACGGTCGCGCCGGCGGCGATGGCGAAGACGAGCAGGGCGATGTCGAAGCTGCCGAGTCCGGCCGCGGCGACCTGGGCGGAAATGAGACCGGCGGTGGTGGTCAGCGCGACCGTCGCGGAGCCCTGGGCGACCCGCAGCAGGGTCGCGATCAGGAACGCCTGCACGATGAGCGACATGCCGAGGTCCGAGAGCGAGGTCGACAGCGCCTCCCCGATGCCGCTGGTGCGCAGCACGCCGCCGAACATTCCGCCGGCGCCCGTGATCAGGATGATCGCGCAGATCGGCCCGAGCGCCTGGTCGAGGATCTCGCTCGCCCGGCCGATGGGGAACCGGCCGGGGGCGAGCACGAAGATGGCGACGAGCACGGTGATCAGCAGCGCGACCGGAGTCTGGCCGATGAGGACCAGTGCGCTGGCCCAGGTGGCGTCGTCGCTGACCGTCCCGGCGGCGCGGAGCGTGCTGACGACCGTGTTGAGGCCGATCAGGACGAGGGGCAGCGCCAGGAGGAGCACGACGGTGGCGAACGGTGGGGGAGCGGTCTCACTCTCCGACGCGTCGTCGGTGCCGCCGTTCGTGAAGACGTTGGTCGGCTCCGGGTTGAACCGGGCGCCGAGCCGGGTGCCGACGAGGTAGGCGCCGGGGAACCAGGCCAGGACGGCGACCGGGACGCCGATCAGCAGGATGAGGCCGATGTCGCCGCCGAGCTCTGTGGCGGCGGCGACCGGGCCGGGGTGGGGTGGCACGACCGCGTGCATCGCCGCGAAGCTGCCGGCGGTGGGCAGGGCGTAGACGAGGATCGAGCCGCCGAAGCGCCGAGCGACCGCGAAGATGATCGGCAGGAAGACGACCAGCCCGGCATCGAAGAAGATCGGGAAGCCGAAGATCAGGGCGGCGACGCCGAGCGCGAGGGGCGCCCGCTTCGCGCCGAAGACCCCGATGAGCGTGTCGGCGAGGACCTGAGCCCCGCCGGTCACCTCCAGCAGTCGTCCCAGCATCACGCCGAACGCCACCAGCAGCGCCACCGAGCCGAGCGTCGCGCTGAAGCCGGTCAGCATCGCGGTCGGCACGTCGGCGACCGGGATGCCGGCAACCACCGCGGTCACCGCGCTGACCAGCACGAGGGCGATGAAGGCGTGCAGCTTGACCTTGGCGATCAGGACGAGGAGTACGGCCACCGCGACTGCGGCGATCAGGAGCATCACCCACGTGGGGTGTGCCGGTGCCAGCGGATCCATGGCGGTCACCCTAGCGACGCGGTGTGATCGAGGTCACCCCTACGGGGGTATGAGAGTCTCCCGGTGTGAGCGATCCTCTGGTCTGGCTGCCCTTCGACCCCACCGAGCTGGGCGAGGTGCCCCGCGGCCTCCGCTTCGAGCTCTTCGACCACACCCGATTCGCGGGCTCCCGCGTCGAGGTGCCGGACTCGGTCGGTGAGGTGGCCTTCTATCTGCCGCCCTACATGCTCGGGTCGCGGATCTTCGACGTGGTCAGCCAGATGAGATCGCTCCAGGTGGTGCAGCTGCTCACCGCCGGGGTCGACGCTGCCCGCGGCCACATCCCCGAGGGCGTGACCCTGTGCAACGGACGGGGCATCCACGACACCTCGACCGCGGAGCTCGCAGTCACGCTGATCCTCTCGTCGCTACGGGGCATTCCTGGTCACGTACGTCATCAGGACGAGCACGCCTGGCGGCCGGGCTGGTTCCCGTCGCTGGCAGACAAGAGGGTCCTGATCGTGGGCTACGGGGCGATCGGCCGGGCCGTCGAGGCGCGGCTGCTCCCGTTCGAGACCGAGGTGGTCAGGGTCGCGCGCACCGCCCGGGACGGTGTCCACGGCTTCGACGAGCTCGACGCGCTCGTGCCCGAGGCCGACGTGATCGTGCTGGTCACGCCGCTGACGGATGAGACCCGCGGCCTGGTCGACCGCGAGTTCCTGGGCCGGATGAAGGACGGCGCGCTGCTGGTGAACGTCGCCCGCGGTGGCGTGGTCGCGACCGACGACCTGGTCGCCGAGCTCGCCACCGAGCGGATCCACGCAGCCATCGACGTCGCCGAGACCGAGCCGCTCCCGGCCGAGAGCCCGCTGTGGAGCTCGCCCAACCTGCTCATCACCCCGCACGTCGGTGGCGCCTCGAGCGCGATGTGGCCGCGCGCCTACCGGGTCGTCCGCGAGCAGCTCGAGCGGTTCGCTGCCGGGGAGCCGTTGGCGAACGTGATGTCGGGGGACTACTGAGATAGTCCAGGGAGTTTCCGTCGGTTACTCACCGGTAGAGCGACGGAAACTCCCTGGACTATCCCGCCGGATAGGGTCGACAGCATGCTTCGCATGGCAGTCGTCCAGGAGACAGCGGTTCCAGGTGACGTGACCGCCAACGTCGCGACAGCCGCGGACCGGGTCCGCGAGGCGGCCGCGAAGGGCGCTCGCCTGATCGCGCTGCCGGAGACGTTCACCACCTCGTGGGACCTCGATGTCTTCGACGGTCCGCTGCCCACGCTCGACGACGCCGGCTGGCTCGCTCCGGCGCAGGCCGCGGTGGAGGAGACCGGCGCGGTGCTGGTGCTCAACTCGCCTCTCGCTCGATCCGGAGACGGCCGCAGGGCGATCACCACCCTGGTCATCGCGCCGGGGGAGGAGCCGGTCGCGGCGTACGACAAGCAGCACCTCTACCCACCCGAGCGTGAGCGCTTCGAGCCCGGCGATCACGGTACGACGATCGAGATCGACGGCGTCCGGGTCGCGCTGTCGGTCTGCTACGACGCCAACTTCCCCGAGCACGCCGCCGCGGCCGCCGCCGACGGCGCGATCCTCTATCTCAACACCGGCGCCTACTTCCCCGGTGGCGGTCACCGACGCGACCTGCACTATGCCGCCCGGGCGTTGGACAACTCGATGTACGTCGCCTTCGCCGGCCTCGTCGGGGGACCGCTCGGCCTCATCGGCGGCTCGGCCGTCTACGACCCGCTCGGCCGGCCGATCGAGCGCCTCGACGACAGCACTCCGGGCATGGTCGTCGCCACGATCGACCCGGCGGAGGTGGCGCGGGTCCGCGACGAGCAGCGGATGTGGGCCGACCACCGGGCCGACCTCGGCCGGCGGCGCACCCTCTCCATCGCCGCCCCGTAGGATTCACCTCGTGGCGGGCCGCATCAAGGAGACGAGCATCCAGGAGGTGCGCGAGAAGGCGCGCTTGGACGACATCGTCTCCCAGTACGTCACGCTGCGCCGCGCGGGACCGGGGACCTACAAGGGCCTGTGCCCGTTTCACGACGAGAAGTCGCCGTCGTTCAACGTCAACCCGAGCCGCGGGTTCTACAAGTGCTTCGGCTGCGGCGAGGGCGGCGACGTCATCGACTTCGTGATGAAGCTCGACGGGTTGAGCTTCTTCGAGGCTGTCGAGCGGCTCGGCGACAAGGTCGGCGTGCAGGTCCAGCGCGAGGAGGGCGACGAGGCGCCGGTGCGTCGGGGTCCCGGCCGCGGCAAGCTGGTCGAGGCCCACAAGGTGGCCGCCGAGTTCTACGTCGAGCAGCTGCTGACCCCGGATGCGGTGGTCGCGCGGCAGTTCCTCGCCGAGAAGGGGTTCGACCGCGATGCCGCGTCGCACTTCGGTGTCGGCTTCTCGCCCCGCGGGGGAGAGGACCTCTACCGCCACCTACGTGCGCGCGGGTTCTCGGACGAGGAGGTCGTGACCGCCGGGCTGGTGGCGCAGGGGCGGTCCCACTACGACCGGTTCCGTGGCCGGCTGATGTGGCCGATCCGGGAGTCGGGCGGCGACGTCATCGGCTTCGGTGCGCGCAGGCTCTTCGACGACGACCGGATCGAGGCGAAATACCTCAACACCTCCGAGACGCCGATCTACAAGAAGTCCCACGTCCTCTACGGCATCGACCTGGCCCGCAAGGAGATGGCCCGCACCCGCGAGGCGGTGATCGTGGAGGGCTACACCGACGTGATGGCCTGCCACCTCGCCGGGATCACGACCGCGGTCGCCACCTGCGGCACCGCGTTCGGCGACGACCACGCCAAGGTGCTGCGCCGTTTCATCTCCGACGACCAGCAGCTGCGCGGCGCGGTCGTGTTCACCTTCGACGGAGACGCCGCCGGCCAGGCCGCGGCGCTGAAGGCGTTCAAGGGTGACGGCAACTTCACCTCGCAGACCTACGTAGCCGTCGAGCCCGACGGCCTCGACCCCAACGACCTGCGGATCAAGAAGGGCGACGAGGCGGTCCGCGAGCTCCTCGCCAACAGGGTCCCGCTCTACGAGTTCGTCCTCCGCAACGTCGCGGCCAAGTACGACCTCGACCGCGCCGACGGCCGCGTCGACGCCCTTCGCGAGGCGGCCCCGCTGGTCGCCTCCGTGCGCGACGAGTCCAAGAAGATGGGCTTCACCCGCGACCTGGCCCGCTTCCTCGGTGTGGACCCGGACGAGGCCGCCAGAGAGGTACGCCGCGCCGCCGGTCGCCCGGCGCCCCAGGCCGCTCCACCCCGGCGCGAGGTCGCCGCCGCCCCCATCGAGGCACCTGCGGCGCCGCGCCGCCCGCCCATGCCGCACCCGCGCGAGCCCCGCTTCACGGTCGAGCGGGAGACCCTCAAGCTCTTCGTGCAGCACCCGGTCGCCCTGGGCCGCACCACCAGCGAGATCACCCCCGAGGCCTTCACCCACCCGCTCTACCGGGCCCTGTGGGAGATCATCGCCGGCCTCGGGGGACCGGGCGCCGGCACCGGCGACGCCGGCTGGGCCCAGAAGCTCAGCGCCGCCGCCTCGGACCCGCTCGTCAGCAGGATCCTCGCCGAGCTCGCCGTGGAGCCGATCCCGTCCGCGAAGGAGCCCGACTCGGCGTACGTCCTGCAATATGTCGTACGCCTCCTCGAGCTCCTCGACCAGCGCCGCATCGCCGACGTGAAGAGCCGTCTGCAGCGCTCCGACGCGGCCGCCGACCCCGAGTCCTACAACCGTCTTTTCGCCCAGCTCGCCGCCCTCGAGCAGCACCGTCGAGGCCTGCGCAACCTGGTCGCCGAATGAGGGCCTCCCGATTTCCGATCGCCGCTTCCGGGTTGCTAAGGTTTCACCCGCGCCGCAAGGTGCGATTCCCCTGTAGCTCAATTGGCAGAGCATTCGGCTGTTAACCGGAGGGTTGTTGGTTCGAGTCCAACCGGGGGAGCAAGGAAACTCCGTCTGACCTGGTCTAACAGGGCAGGCGGAGTTCTTCGTTCCATCAGGTGGGCCGAGTCTCGGCGCTGGTCGCGACGAGCACCTCGAGGTCGGTGTCGGCCTGGAGCGCGTCGAGGGCAGGGCGGTTGTGATCGCTGTCGGTGACGAGAGTGTCGATCCGGCCGATCTCGGCGACGCGGCCGAGATGGACGCGACCGATCTTGCTGCTGTCCGCGGTGACGACGACGCGGGAGGCGGCCGCGATCATCGCTCGCTTCAGCTCCGCCTCGGGCAGGTTGATGTTGGTGATGCCGGCCTCGACGTCGACGCCGTTGCAGCCGATGAAGGCGAGGTCGGCGCGGATGCGGCTCAGGACGGTGTCGGCGAGCGGCGGGACCAGGGAGTGCTGGAGCGGGCGGAGTGTGCCGCCGGTGACGATGACCTGCAGGCGGGGCAGGGCCGGCTCCAGGGAGAGGGCGATCGAGAGCCCGTTCGTGATCACGGTGATGTCGACCAGGTCGGTCCGGCGGACCAGCTCGGCGGCGATGGCGGCGGTGGTGGTGCCGACGTCGAGGAGGACGCTCATGCCGGAGGTGAGCTGGTCGACGGCGAGGCGGGCGATGGCCCTCTTCTGCGGGGCCGCGTCGACCTGGACCTCCTCGAAGGGGCGCTCGCGCAGGCCTTCGGCCGGCATCGCGCCGCCGCGGATGCGCCGGACGACGCCGCCGTGCTCGAGGGCCTCCAGGTCCGTACGCACCGTGACGGTGGAGACGCCGAACGTCTCGCTGAGGTCGACGACCCGCATGAAGCTGCGCTCCTCGACGAGCTCGCGGATCCGGGCGCGGCGCTCCTCGGTCGGCAGATGCTCCACGGGCTCGGGCATGCGGACATGCTGCTCACCCACCCCCAGATTTGTCAATGCGAAAGAGTTGATTTCGATAACGAAAGAGATCTAGCCTTCGAGCTGTGACGGGGATTCCCAAACAGGTCCACACGCTGGCCGACGGGCGCGAGCTCATCTACTTCGACGATCCCGGCTCGACCCTGCCGGCCGAACGTGCATCCGACGGGCGCGAGCTGCCCCCGCGGCCCTCGACCGCGCAGATGCGCCAGGACGTGCTGACCGGCGAATGGGTCACCGTGGCGGCCGCGCGGCAGACCAGGGTGATGCTGCCGCCGGCCCATCTGGACCCGTTGTCGCCGCAGACGCCGGACAACCCCTCCGAGATCCCGTCGGCGTACGACGTCGCGGTCTTCGAGAACCGGTCGCCCTCGTTCGGCCCGGAGCCGGGGGAGGGGCCAGCGGATCTTTCCGGCCTCGCGCTCGGTCGCAGCGCCCCGGCTGTCGGGCGCTGCGAGGTGGTCTGCTTCAGCCCCGAGCACGAGGGGTCGTTCGGCTCGCTGTCGCGCGAGCGCGCGCGGACGGTGATCGAGGCCTGGGCGGACCGCACCGCCGAGCTCTCGGCCATCCCGGGAGTCGCGCAGGTCTTCCCGTTCGAGAACCGCGGCGAGGCCATCGGGGTCACCCTTCGGCACCCGCACGGCCAGATCTACGCCTACCCCTACATCACCCCGAGGACGCAGCGCCTGCTCGCCGCGATCGAGGAGTACGGACCGAGCCTGCAGGCCGACCTCCTCGCCTTCGAGCAGGCCGGCGAGCGGGTCGTCCTGGCCGGCGAGCACTGGACCGCCTTCGTCCCGTACGCCGCCCGCTGGCCGGTCGAGGTCCACCTGATGCCGCACGCCCCGGTGCCGGACTTCGCGGCGACCACCGACGCCCAGCGCGAGGAGCTGAGCACGCTCTACCTGCGGCTCCTGCGGGGCGTCGATGCGCTCTACGAGGATCCGACCCCCTACATCGCCGCCTGGCACCAGGCCCCGGTGCGCTCCCACCGCGACAGCGTCCGGCTCACCCTCCAGCTCACCAGCCCGCGTCGCGGGGCCGACAAGCTGAAGTACCTGGCCGGGAGCGAGGCGGCGATGGGGGCCTGGGTGGCCGACATCCCGCCGGAGCAGCAGGCAGTGCGACTGCGCGAGGCGATCGCCCGCGCGGACGCGGACAACCCGGTCTGAGCGACCGTCCGCATGTCCTCGACCGGGCCGGGTACCGCGAGCAGATGACTGAGATGAATCAGGATGATGCCCGCGTACAGGCGCTTCAGGGTGTGGTCGAACGAGTCACCGCGTGGCAGGAGACCGCGCCGGAGGGGACCATTCGCGACGAGCTCGGCAAGGCGCTGCACGAGGCCGGGGTGACCCTCACCGAGGAGCAGCAGGAGCTCGTCACGGAGCGGATCTCCCGTCAGGAAGAGGTCGACGTCGACCTCCTCGCCGCCGACAGCGGCGAGGGTGGGCCCGCCTGAGGCAGGCAACCTGACCGTCATCGCCGGACCGGATCGATGCGCGCCATCACCGGGGTGGCGAGGACTCCGTGGATCAGCACGGAGGCGACGATGGTGAAGGCGACCGTCGACCACAGCCAGTCCTGGGCCAGTGCCTCGTGCTCCCCGGCGGCGTAGGCGAGGTAGTAGACGGAGCCGACGCCGCGTACCCCGAAGAATGCCGTCGCCCACCGCTGACCCCGGGTGAGCGCCGCCGTGCCCTTGGTGCGCCCCGCCCACGGCGTGAGAGCCAGCATCCCCGCGGCCGGACGCAGCACCAGGATCAGCGCCAGCCCGATGGCGATCCCGCGCCAGTCGAGGGCTTCGAGCAGACCCCGGGTGAGCGCGATGCCGAGGACGAGCAGCACGAAGAGCGTCAGCAGGCGCTCGAGTCGTTCGGCGACCTCGTGCATGGCCGCGTGGTAGTCGTGCGAGCGCTCGGCGGAGCGGAAGGACATGGCGCAGACGAAGACCGAGAGGAAGCCGTAGCCGCCGAGCACCTCGCCGACGCCGTACGACGCGACCAGCGCTGCGAGCGCGAGGAGCGACTCGCCCCGCTCCGCCACGCGCAGGGCCCGGTTGCTGGACCGGAACGCGACGTAGGCGAGCGTCCTCCCCACGAGCATCCCGGCGACGACGCCGATCACGACCTTGGCGACCAGGTAGAAGCCGACCCATTCCAGAGCCCAGTGCGACACCGCGCCTTCGGTGGCGAGCAGGATCGCCATGTACACGAACGGGAACGCCAGGCCGTCGTTCAGGCCGGCCTCCGAGGTGAGCGTGAAGCGGAGCTCGTCGCTCTCGTCGACCTCGTGGTCGCCGGTCTGCGGGCCGGCGACCTGGACGTCGGAGGCGAGGACCGGGTCGGTGGGCGCCAGCGCCGCGCCCAGGAGCAGAGCGACCGCAGGCGCCAGGCCGGCGGCCCAGCCGAGGAGCGCGACCGCGGCGATCGTGACCGGCATCCCGATCACCAGCAGCCGCCAGGTCGCCGACCACCGGCGCCAGCTCCTGGGGTTGCGGAGCTCGAGGGGCCGGTCGAGCGCCAGGCCGACGCCCATCAGCGCCACGATGATCACCAGCTCGGTGGCGTGCTCGATCGCGACCCGGTTGGCCCGTGGGTCCAGGGGCAGGCCGTCGGGGAGCGGGGTGAGCCCGATCAGCATGCCGATGCCGACCAGCACCATCGGCGCCGAGATCGCCCAGCGCCTGAGGAGGTCGGGAAGCACGATGGCGAGCAACAGGCTCGCACCGATCACCACGTAGGCGAGGTCGGCGGTCATAGCTGCATCGCCCCTGTTCGTCGCGTCGTCGGTCGAGTCCGGCCTCTGCCTGCTCCACCAGGTTATGCAGGAGATGACCGACCCGCGAGCATCGTCGGGCCGGTCGGTGGATACCGGTCGAGCCATGAGTGGAGAACAGCTTCAGCCAGAGGACACCCTCGACGACCGCGGCGTGGACGACGTCCTGGACGAGGGCTACTCCCCGCCCGAGCGCCCCCGGGGTGTCAACGCCAAGGGGGTCACCCCCCGGGAGGAGAGCGAGGGCGAGACCATCGACGAACGCCGCGCTCAGGAGGAGCCCGAGGTCTGGGAGGAAGCCGAGGCCGAGGCCGACGCCGACATCCTGGACGGACCGGTGACCGGGGAGGTGGGCGAGGCCCGTTCCGGCCGGCTCACCAGCCCGGACCAGGGCGTACGCGAGGACGACGAGGGCAAGCTCATCGGACATGACGAAGGTATCGACGGTGCTGGTGCGTCGGCCGAGGAGGCGGCCGTGCACATCGTCGACGAGCCCCCTGACTGAGGCTGATCCCGGGCCTTCAGGGGTACCGGTGAGGGGCCCGATCCCGATCAGCACAGAGGAGATCTGCCGTGTCCGAGGATGTGACCGACCTGATCATGCAGGACCACCGCGAGGTGGAGACCCTGTTCGAGAAGCTCGAACGAGAACCAGAGGTACGTGCCGGACTGACGCCGGTTCTGGTGACACTCCTGGCCGCACACAGCCGGGCCGAGGAGGCCGAGGTCTACCCCGTCGCCCGGGACGAGGCCGGTGAGGCGGACGACGTCGCGCACAGCCAGGAGGAGCACCTCCTGGCCGACCGCCTCCTCGCCGAGCTCAGTGAGTGCGACCCCTTCTCCACGGCGTACGAGAACAAGCTGGCCGAGGTGGTCGACGCCATCTCCCACCATGTCGAGGAAGAGGAGTCGACCGTGCTGCCGGGCATGCGCAGCCGTCTCGACGACGCCCGCCGTGCCGAGCTGGGCAAGGCCTTCCTGAAGAGCCGGCAGGAGCATCTCGGCGACATGCCCCAGGACATCACCCGGGACGAGCTGCGTCGCCAGGCCGCCAACGCGGACATCCCGGTCGGCGACAAGGACAAGCAGGCCCTCCAGCGCGAGCTGGATCAGCACGCCGACAGCTGACCGGCATGGTGGTGCCCCGTGCGAGCGGTTGGTGGACGATCAGCGGGGCGCCACCATCAGCGGCTGCGTGACCACGGCGAACCTGCCGTGCTCGTCGGACATGTCGCCCTGCGCCAGCCCGATTCCGTCCGGGCCGATGGTGCTGCGGGCGTCGAGCAGCATCCACTCGCTCACCGGGGGACGCTCGACGGTGACGGTCACGGTCGGCGGGATGAAGTACCACGAGCTCATCGGCAGAGAGCCGGACAAGCCGTTGGTGGAGTCGGCCAGGATGAGGAGACGTTGCACCGGCGAGGTGGGCTCGCCGGCGACCAGCGGGACCCGCAGGCGCGCCCAGACCGTCGCCGGGCCGGGCTCGTAACCCCCGCTGACGAACCGCCAGTCGAGGGCGCGGCCGTAGCCCCAGTCCGGGCTGACCCCCTCGAAGAAGCGCTCGGACGAGGCCGGCGGGATGTCGGGAACCTTCTCCTCCTGGTCCCAGTGTTCCCGGGTCGAACCCGGCGTGGCCCGGATCAGCCAGGCGCTGGCCTTGACCGCGAGCCGGTCGCCGGCCCAGAGCGAGGCCTCGACGAGCTCGACGCGGCGACCCGGGCGGACCACCTGCGCCTCGACGCGCATGATCCCCTGAGGGATGCCGCCGAGCATGTCGGCCGTGAACCGGGCGATGGCGAGAGCCGGGTCGGAGCGTACCGCCTCGACCGCCCGGGCCAACAGGGCGGCGGGAGGGCCGCCATGCTGCAGCGAGTGGTCCCAGGGGCTGGCCGTCGCCGGGGTCGACTCGAACGTTCCGTCTTCGCCGGTCGGCACGTAGAAGGCGTCGAGCTCGAGGGTCATCAGCGTCTCCTGTCCGAGGGCGCGGGCGCCGCTCCGTACGAGTAGGTTTTCTCAACCTAGTCAGGTTGGTTTGGTTTTCCAACTCGATTAGGATCCAAGCATGAAGACGGACGTACGTGAGTGCTCGGTGGCGCGGACGCTCGAGCTCGTCGGTTCCAAGTGGACCCTGCTCGTCGTCCGCGAGCTGTTTCTCGGGAGTCGCCGGTTCGAGGAGATCGTCCGGTTCACGGGAGGTCCGCGCGACATCCTCACCGACCGCCTACGCAGGCTCGAGGCGCACGGGCTGGTGACCCGGGTGCAGTACGAGCAGCGGCCGCCGAGGTTCGAGTACCACCTGACCGACCTCGGGCGCTCGCTCGCGCCGATCATCGCCGCGATGCGCGAGTTCGGTGACCGTCACCTCGCCGGCGAGGACGGCCCGCCGCTCAGGTTCGTGCACTCCTGCGGCTCGGAGTTCCACCCGGTGCTGGCCTGCAAGGCCTGCGGGGAGGTCGTACGCAGCGGCGAGGTCGAGATCGCGGACGCCGCGAGCTGATCGGGCCGCCCGGTGCGGCCTGGGGTCGGCCTGGGGTGAGCCTGGGGTCAGCCGACCGGCGGCCCGGCGATGAGCGCGACCACGGTCAGCGCGGCGACGCTCGCGACGCCGGTGGCCAGACCGCGCACGGGGTTGTGGAGGAGCCACGCCAGCGGCCGCTCGAGCGGCCGGACGGGGGCCTCATCGAGCAGTCGCCAGGTCGGGGCGAGCAGGCCACGGCGCTCCGCGTAGCGCTCGAACCAGAGGGTGAGGAACGGCGGGATCGAGGACGCCAGGCCGGCGACGAGCCGGCCGATCGACCAGCGCTGGTCGATCGCGACCACGGTCGTGGTCACGCAGTAGCTGATGAAGACGATCCCGTGCAGCATCCCGAAGATGCTGACTCCCAGGTCGGTCGTCTCGGTGACGTACTTCAGGAACATGCCGCTGAGCAGCCCCGCCCAGGTCACCGCCTCGGCAGTGGCGACGATCCGGTAGATGCGGGACGGCGAGCGAAGAAGAGCGGACACGCGCCAAAGTTTATTCGCACCGGTGTACTGGTATGAATCGAGCGGCCACGGGTACCGATCACGCCATGACGACCGACACGTTGCACTACACGATCCCGGGCATGGACGAGAGCGCTGCTCGGACGACCATCGACCTGCTCCAGTCCCGCCTGCACGCCGCGAACGACCTCCAGCTCACCCTCAAACATGTGCACTGGAACGTCGTGGGGCCGCACTTCATCGCGGTCCACGAGATGATCGACCCCCAGGTCGACGCGGTACGGGCGATGGCCGATGCGCTCGCCGAGCGCATCGCGACCCTGGGCGGTGCCCCGCGAGGCACCCCGGGCGCGCTGGTCGAGGAGCGTCAGTGGAACGACTACAGCATCGGCCGGGCCACGACCCAGGAGCACCTCGCCGCGCTCGACGTCACCTATCGGGGCGTGATCGAGTCCTACCGCGATGCGATCAAGGCCCTCGAGGAGCTCGACCTGGTGACCCAGGACATCCTGATCGGTCAGACCGAGCAGCTCGAGCTCTTCCACTGGTTCGTACGTGCCCACCTGGAGGACCAGGGCGGCCAGCTGCAGACCAGCGGTGAGTCCACGGAGGCAGGCGCGGCCCGCGCCGCGCACGGCTGAGGGGGACCGGATGCGGTGGTGGTCGACGACGCTGGCACTGCTTCTCCCGATGATCCTCACCGGGTGCGCCTCCGGGCAGGAGGACGCCGTACGTGACAGCGCGGCCGCCTTCCACGACTCGGTCACCGCGAAGGACTGGGCGGGAGCGTGCGCGCTTCTCGCCCCGCAGACGCGGACCGAGCTGGAGGCGGCCGCCAAGAGGCCCTGCGCCGAGGCGCTGCCCGAGGAGCAGCTGCCCGGGCCGGGCGCCCTCGACCGGGTGGACGTCTACGGCGCGATGGCCGAGGTCCGCTACCAGGGCGACACGCTCTTCCTGACCCGCTTCGCCGACCGCTGGCTGCTGCACGCGGCCGGCTGCACGCCGCAGCAGCCGAAGCCCTACGACTGCGCCCTGCACGGAGGCTGAGATGCGCATCATGTACGTCGCCTACCTGGCGGTCATCGGCATCGGACTGCTCTACACGTTCGTGCTCGCGCTGAGGCACGGGTGAGGAGGAGCGATGCGCCGGTTCCTCAAGGAGAACTCGCTCAGCCTCGCCTTCGGTGCCCTCTTCCTGGGCAGCCTCGCCGGGCAGGCCATCGCCGGCTGGCACCAGCTCAACGACGAGCTGTTCGCCGACGGTCTCGACCGGATCACGCTGGGTGGCTACCTCACCTCGGCGAGTTTCGCGGTGGACGTGACCGAGAACTGGCAGAGCGAGTATCTCCAGTTCCTGCTCTACGTCATGCTGACCGTCTGGCTCGTGCAACGAGGCTCCCCGGAGTCCAAGCCGCTCGAGGACGCCGGCCAGGAGTCCGACGAGAGGCAGAAGGTCGGTGCGTACGCCCGTGAGGACTCGCCCAGGCTCGCCCGGGTCGGAGGCCTGCGGACCGCGTTCTACTCCAGGTCGCTCGGCATCACCATGGGCGTGATCTTTCTGCTGTCCTGGCTGGTCCAGTCGGTGGCCGGGTGGGCCTCGTACAACGAGGTCAGGCTGCAGCAGCTGCGCGACCCGATCGCCTGGGGCTCCTATCTGCTGCACTCCGACTTCTGGGCCCGCACCCTCCAGAACTGGCAGTCGGAGTTCCTCGCGGTCGGCTCGATGGCCGTGCTCTCGATCTACCTCAGGCAGCGGGGTTCACCCGAGAGCAAGCCGGTGGGGTCCTCCCACGAGACCACCGGCGTCGAGGGCTGAGCAGTCGGTCAGGCCTCGTCCGGCGCCAGCAGCCGGAGCACCGCCCGCTCCGCCGCGGCCTGTCGTGTCCTCGGGTCCGTGCTCGCGCCGCTGCGTAGGTGGATCGTGCGCCCCTGCTCGTGGAGCTCGAGCACCCGCGGGTCGACGTAGGAGCCGCGGGCGATCGCCGGGGTGTTGCCGAGATACTCCGCGACCTCCTTGACCGCGGCGACCTGCTGCTTGCGCCGGGACCTGGCGGTCGGGGTCACCCGCTTCGCCGCCTCCGGGTCGTCGGCCAGGGCGAGCGCCGCGAGGACGGTGGCGTGCCAGGTCCGGAAGTCCTTCGCCGACACCTCCAGCCCGCTCACCTCGCGCATGTAGTCGTTGACCACGGCCGGCGTCAGCCGCTGCCACCTCCGGCCCTGCTTGTAGGCGAGGATCTCCTCGAAGCCGGCCCGCCGTCGACGCAGCTGTGCGATCGCCTCGACGGACGGCGGGTCGTCGATGCTGATCGTGTGCTGGACGCCGGATTTCCCGGTGAAGTCGAACACGTAGGCCTCGCCCCGCTTTCGGACGTGGCGCCGCTCCAGCGTCGTCAGGCCGAAGCCGCCGTTGTCGTCGGCGTAGGCGTCGCTGCCGATCCGGAAGCACCCGAGGTCCAGGAGGCGCAGCGCGAGCGCCGACGCCCGGTCGACGCTCATGCCGGTCGTGGCGAGGTCGCGCTCCGTCCGCTCGCGTACGCGGGGAAGGACCCTGCCGAGCTCCAGCACCCGGTCGAACTTCTCCTGGTCGCGCTTCGCCCGCCAGTCCGGGTGGTAGAGGTACTGGCGACGGCCGGCCGCGTCCGTGCCCACCGCCTGGAGATGCCCGTTGTCGCGAGGACAGATCCACACGTCCTCCCAGGCCGGCGGGATCGCGAGCCCGCGGACGCGCGCCACGGCGTCGTCAGGCAGGCGGTCACCGGCGTCGTCGAGGTAGACGAAGCCGCGGCCCGCGCGGCGGCGGGTCCAGCCCGGCTCCTCCGCCGAGACCCGGCGAAGTCGAACCACCAGGGCCCCTCTCACTCGTTGGGCTCGTCGTTGTCACGTGCTCGCGCGGCCAGCAGCCGGTGCGTACCGTCGCACCACGGCTTGATCGCGGAGCCACCGCACATGCACACCGCGCTGACCGGGCGCACCGTGTGGTGGACCTTCCCGTCGGTGTCCAGGACCTCGTGCTTCCCACGCAGGAGCATCGGCCCGGCCGGGCACAGCACGATCGAGGGGTGCTCGAAATCGGTCATGAGACACCCCAACGGTTGAGCATCGCTTCGGCGTAGCGCGCCTCCAGGTCGAGACAGGTGAACGCACCCAGGAGCAGCTGGTCGCGCTCGCTCGGGTTCTCCTCCAGGAACGCGCCGCACACGTCGCGCAGGGCGACCTGCTCGTGGACGGAGTCGGCCTCGACGTGCTCGTCGTAGTAGCCGGCCATCTCGTCGGGGAAGCCCAGCCGGCGCAGGCCCTGGGCGAGCTGTCGCGAAGGCGTCGAGCTGGTCGCCTCGAACGCGGCGAAGTGACCGAGCGCCGCTCCGCGAAGCCGGCGGTGCAAGCCGAACAGCGACAGCGCGTTGTTCATCGCGAGGATCTCGACCGGTGCCTCGTCGACGTAGCAGGCGTGGTCGGTCCGCAGCCCGGACGCGTCCAGCCCACGACGGAACAGGTGGTGATGGAGCCGGTTCGGGTCACCGTCGCCGTACTCGTCGAACAGGATCTCCATCAGCGCGGCCTTGGGTCGGGTGTCGAGCCGGGGGATGATCCAGCTGGTCGGGTCGGCCTCCTTGAGGTGGTAGAGCGAGCGGTGCCGCAGGATCTCCAGGACCTGGTCGCGGTCGGCCTTGCGCTGCACGAAACGCGCCAGCGACGGACCGTCGTGCCCGTCGATCACGCCGGTCAGCTCGCCGGTCTCGCGGAGCGGGCTGGCCTCCCAGCGCCTGCGCAGCGCCGCCTCGAACGACCTCTCCAGGCCTCGGCGCAGACGCAGCAGATCAGCGTCCCACTCGAGCTCGGGATCGACCTCGTCGAAGCCGCGGTAGTGCAGCTCGTAGAGCGCCCACAGGGTGACCTGGGCATCCTCGTCCGACTCCGGCGTCGGATCCAGGCCCGTGGTGGCGCCGCTCTGCAGCGCGTTGAACACAGCAGCACTCAGGGTGCCACGCGACTTCGGCAGCATCTCAGCCCACCTTTCCCTCGAGCTCTCGGTACCCAACGTCGGTGCTGGGCATGCTCGGCACCGACGCCCGGGCGATGAGCACGAGCACGCCTTCACCCGGCGAGTCGCGGACCTCCTCGACCGCCAGATCGCTGCCCTCGAGCAGCTGCAGTACGCGGTCGGCCTGGTCGGGCGTGCCGAGCTGGAGCACGGCCGCGCCACCGGGGGAGAGGTGGCGGGCGGTCGTGGCCAGGCACATCCTGGCGACCCGCATCCCGTCGGCGCCGCCGTCGATCGCCGACAGCGGGTCCTCGGGATAGCGACCGACATCGGCCGACGGGACCCAGGGCGGGTCGGCGATCACGAGGCCGAAGCGCTCGTCCGGGTCGAGGGCGTGGTCCATGCTGCTGTGGCGTACCTCCACCAGGTGGGCGAGCCCGGCACGCTCGGCGTTGGCACGGGTGTACGCGCAGGCGACCGGGTCCGCATCGACACAGACCAGCCGGCGGCCGACCATCGCGGCCGCGAGCAGGCCGATCTGTCCTGCGCCCGAGCACAGCTCGAGCATCGGCCCGTCCGGCAGGTCCGCCGACAGCTCGGCCGCCCACTCGGACTGCCTGGCGGTCCACCCGCGCGGCGTGAGCACGCGTTCGTCGAAGTCGATGTCGAGATGACCGAATCGGATCATGACAGCACTACCTCCTCCAGATTTCGACACTCAGGTGAGCTCTGCCAGGCGGACCACGGCCCGGTCGAGCCGGCCCTCCTCGGAGTGGATCCGGCGCTGGGTCGAGGAGCCGGTGCCGCGGGCGAAGACCCGGTCGATGCCCTGCTCGACGCGGGCCAGGTCTCCGGCGTCCCGCAGCGCCGGTCCGAGGTGCTCGAGCAGCCGGTCCACCACCTCGCGAGCCGGCCGTGGACGGTGCGTCCTCGGGTCGAGCAGGTCGCCGCTGATCCCGTGCCGGCCCGCCTGCCACATGGCCAGCCGCAGGACGGCCACCGACGCGGGGTCGGCCGGCAGGCCCTGCGCCCACTCCCTCGCCCCGGTCTCGACCAGCGCCCGCGCCAGCCCGGCGACCAGCACGGCGTCGCGAGGGTCGAGGCAGACGTCGGCGACCCGGACCTCGAGCGTCGGATAGCGGCGGGACGGCCGGGCGTCGAAGTACGCCATGCCCTCGTCCAGGGGCACCCCGGTGTCGACGAGGAGACGCAGGTGGTCGGCGTACGCCTGACCGCTGCCGAAGGTCTCGGTCGGACCGTTGGTCGGCCACCGGGTCATCGCCTGGGAACGGAAGCTCTCGTAGCCTGAGTCGCCGCCCTGCCAGAACGGCGAGTTGGCGCTCACCGCCAGCAGCACCGGCAGCCAGGTGCGGATCCGGTCGAGCGCCCCGACGGCCTCGTCGTCGGAGTCGACCGAGACGTGTACGTGGCAGCCGCAGGTGAGCTGCTCGCTGGCGGTCAGCCCGAACTTCTCGGTGATCGCCGCGTAGCGCTCGTCGTCTACGGTCCGGGGAACCACCGGCAACGGGGTCGTCCCGCTGGCCAGGATCATCGCGCCCGCCTCCTTCGCGGCCGCGCGCGCCTTGTCGCGCCACCGCCGCAGGTCGAGCTCGAGGAGACCGAGGTGCTCCTCCGGCGGGGTGTCGGTCTCGACCTGCTGCTCCTGCATCTCGGGTCCCACCGAACCGCCGACCTCGCCGACGCCGGCCTCGGTGTCGCCGTGCCGGTGCGCGACCCGCAGCACCTCGCTGGCCACCGACCGCGGGGCACCCGTCACAGCGTCGACGAGGAGGAGCTCCTCCTCGACGCCGACTGTTCGGACCCGGTGATGGGTACTGCTCGAAAAGTGTCCGCTCACCACTTGCACCTGCCTCTGGAAGGAGCCACTCGAGGATGTGTCGTCTGTTCGGATATGTGACCGAGTCCCCCCGCGCCGTAGCCGACCTGCTGGGGGAGGAGGGCCTGAACGCCTTCACCTCGCTCACCAGCGTGCACTCCGACGGCTGGGGGATGGCCTGGCACGCACCCGAAGGCACCTGCACGACGAGCTCGCCACGTTCGGCGGACATCGACGAGACCTACCGCAGGCTCGTCGAGGCCCCGCTCTCGAATGCCGGCTTCGTGCATCTGCGCTGGGCGACGGGCGGGCTCGACGTACGTCCGGAGAACACGCACCCCTTCCTGACGGACGGCGCCGCGTTCGCGCACAACGGGCACATCTCCCCGATCGCGGATCTCGAGGCGCTGCTGACCCCGGAGTCGCGTACACGGCTGCGCGGCGACACCGACAGCGAGCGCTACTTCCACTTCGTGCACCAGAACGTCGAGGAGTGCGGCGACGAGGCCGAGGGGGTCACCCAGGCGCTGGCCACGCTCGTCCAGAAGTTTCCGAGGTGCAGCCTGAATGCGCTGATGCTCACCCGGACGCACATGTTCGCGATTCACATCAACTCGCGTGCCGACTCGCCTCTGCGCGCGCTGCGCGAGCTCTTCGACGACGAGGGTGACATCCCGCCGCGTCACACCACGGAGTACTTCGCGATGGACTACCGCCGGACCGACCACGGGCTCGAGATCGTCTCCAGCGGTCTCGACCGGCCGGGGTGGACCCCGGTGCCCGCCGACACGGCGGTGATGGTCGATCTCGAGACCCGGGAGCTCACCCGGCTGGATCCGGTCGTGCGGCTCGGCGTCGACTCGATGCGGGCCCGCGACTGACGGCGGGGCTTCGCCCATCTGGATGCGGGGGTCGGTGGGTTCGGCCATGCCCAGAGGTACCCCATCCGCAGAGTTTTCATTCCGAGCCGTATGCCGCGCCGCGTCTGGTCCCGGCCGCCGGCGCTACCTGGTCGGCTCCTCGGAGACCAGCTTCCCGAAGGCGACCATCCGGTTGTCGGTGTGGAAGAGCTCGGAGCAGGTGGTGAGGGTGATCAGGCGCTGCCCTTCCACCTGCTCGGGTTCCACGCCGCCTCGCTCCGGGTTGTCGGGAAGCGGGTCGGTGACCCAGATCGACGTGAACGGGACGATCAGGTCCTCGCCGCCGCTGATGAGGGCATAGACGTACGTCTTCTCCCTGGTCAGCACGCGGATCTCATCCCCTGGCCGGAGCGCTGGAAGGTCGCGCAGGGGTTCGCCGTGGGTGACCCGGTGGCCGGCGAGCGCGAAGTTGCCGACCTCTCCGGGATCGGCGGTGCCGGAGAAGTGGCCGAAGCCGGCGCCGAGGGCCCGGTCCGAGGTGCCTTCGAGGACCGGGATCCGGTAGCCGTCGCCGAAACGGGGGATCTCTATCAGGGCCTCGGCCGACCCGAACTCGGTGCTCACCTCGGTTCGGCCCGAGTCCCATGCCTGCTCGATCGTCGAGGATGCCTCCCGCTGGCGCTCCTTGCTGACGATCGTGGTGCCGTGGAGCTCCCAGGCGACGTAGCCGAGGACGAGCAGTCCGGCGACGACCATGACGATGCCGGCCACGAAGACGGACCGGCGACCCCGGTGCTGGGCCCGGGACTCAGCGGACATCGGCGCACCGCCACCGTGACCCTCGGCGAGGGCCCGGTCGCCTGATCAGTTGCTCGGTCCCTCGTCGTCGTGCGGCCCGCCGGTCACCTCGTCGACGATCGGGCGCTCGGCCCGGATCGGGATCGCGCCGGTGTAGCCCTCGCGCTCGAGAGCGATCTGCCGGACACGGTCACGGACGAGGCGCCAGCCGATGATCAGCGCCGGGATGATGATGGCGAGCGTCGCGACCGTCCAGGTGCCGATCGGGTAGTCGAAGCCCATCAGGACCAGCACGACCGCGAGGAACACCAGCGTCGCGTAGCCGGTCCACGGCGACCCCCACAGCCGGAAGTCGGGCCGGAACATCAGGCCCTTCTTCCACCGCCGGTAGAGCTGGATCTGGCAGATCACGATCGTCGCCCAGGACGCGATGATGCCGAGCGCCGACATGTTCAGCACGATCTCGAACGCCTGCCCGGGGACGACCGCGTTGAGGCCGACGCCGAAGAGCGTGATGCTGCCGGTGAGCAGGATCCCGCCGAACGGCACCCCGTTCCTCGACATCCGGGCGGTGAAGGCCGGCGCGCTCCCGCTCATCGCCATCGAGCGCAGGATCCGGCCGGTCGAGTAGAGGCCGGCGTTGAGCGAGGACAGCGCCGCGGTCAGCACCACGAGGTTCATGATCGTGCCGGAGTTCGCGATCCCGAGCTGGTCGAAGAACGTCACGAACGGGCTCTCGTCGGCCCGGTAGGTCGTGTAGGGCAGCAGCAGCGCCAGCAGCACGAGCGAGCCGACGTAGAAGACCGCGATCCGGGCGATCACCGAGTTGATCGCGCGGGGCATGACCTTCGCGGGCTCCGCGGTCTCGCCGGCGGCGGTGCCGACGAGCTCGACCGCGGCGTACGCGAAGACGACGCCGGACACGACGATGACCAGCGGGAGCGCGCCGACCGGGAACAGGCCGCCGTTGTCGAGGACCATGCCGATGCCGGTCTCCTGGCCGTTCAGCTCCTCGCGGCCGGCGAGCACGATCATCCCGAGCACCAGGAAGCCCAGCAGCGCGACCACCTTGATCAGCGCCGCCCAGAACTCCAGCTCGCCGAAGAGCTTGACGGAGATCAGGTTCATCGAGAGCACGACGGCGAGTGCGACGAGCGCGATCACCCATTGCGGGACGACCTCGAAGGTGCCCCAGAAGTGCATGTACGTCGCGATCGCCGTGACGTCGACGATCGAGGTCATCGCCCAGTTGAGGAAGTACATCCAGCCGGCGGCGAATGCGGCCGGCTCACCCAGGAACTCACGCGCGTAGGAGACGAACGACCCCGACGACGGCCGGTGCAGCACGAGCTCTCCGAGCGCGCGCAGGATGAGGAAGACGAAGACGCCGCACAAGGCGTAGACGAGGAACAGGCCCGGTCCGGCCTCCCGAAGGCGGCCGCCCGCGCCCAGGAACAGGCCGGTGCCGATCGCGCCGCCGATCGCGATCATCTGGAGCTGCCGTGGGCTGAGGCTCTTGTGGTAGCCCTCGTCCTCGTCCGTCAGGCCGGTCCGGTCGACGGTCTGGTCGTCGGTGTCGGTCATCGGCTCTCTCCGGGTCCGGAGCGGGGCGGCTCGGGCACGTCCTTGAACAGCAGCCACCCACCGACCACGGCGATGACCGCTGCGGCCGCGTAGCCGATCAGCGACCACCAGCCCAGATGCAGGTACGCCGTCACCCCGACGATCGCCAACGCGAGGAACACCATCACCATGCCGATGATCGGCGTCCGTGGCCTGTACGGATCCCGAGCCAATGCGATCACCTCACCCGCAGGGCCCCCGATGGCCCCGCTCCGGTGACCCATTAGAGCGCATCGAGCGCCTACTGGCGGTGACCGGACGTGGCCCGGCGTTTCCGTTCCCGAGGAGGGCCAATAACTGTAAGGTCGCTTTACAGTTAACCCCATGAAGGAGCGTTCGATGCGTAGCTCGAGGATCCGCACCATCCGCACCACATTGACCATGACCGCAGCTCTGGCACTCGTCCTGGTCGCCCCGCTGGCCGCGCCGGCCGCAGTGCCCAGCCCGGAGGCCGGGCCATCCCGAGCCGGAGAGGTGGAGGCCGCCGCCCTGACCTGGTCCGACGAGTTCGACGGGCCCGCCGGCAGCGCGCCCAACCCCGCCAACTGGAACCACGAGACCGGCGGCGGTGGCTGGGGCAACAACGAGCTGCAGACCTACACCGACTCCCGCGACAACTCCGCGCTCGACGGCAACGGCAACCTGGTCATCACCGCCCGGCAGAGCGGGGGCGGCTACACCTCGGCCCGCCTCACCACCAAGGGCAAGGTCCAGCCTAAGTTCGGACGGCTCGAGGCGCGCATCCAGATCCCGCGCGGGCAGGGCATCTGGCCGGCGTTCTGGATGCTGGGCGGCCAGTTCCCGAGCACGCCGTGGCCCAACGCCGGCGAGATCGACATCATGGAGAACGTCGGCTACGAACCCCACCTCGTGCACGGCACGCTGCACGGCCCGGGCTACTCCGGCGGCAACGGCATCACCGGGCAGTACATGCACCCGCAGGGCTGGTCCTTCGCCGACACGTTCCACACCTTCGCGATCGACTGGCGGCCCGGCTCGATCACCTGGTCCGTCGACGGCGTCGCCTACCAGACCTTCACCACCGCCAACACCGGCGCCAATCCCTGGGTCTTCGACCAGCCGTTCTTCTTCATCCTCAACGTCGCGGTCGGCGGCAACTGGCCCGGCAACCCCGACGGCACGACCCAGTTCCCGCAGCGCATGGTCGTGGACTACGTACGCGTCTACGACTCGCAGCTCTAGGCGGTGACCGGGCCGAGGAAGCGGATGACGACGCCCTCGTCGTGGTGCACCCGGGCGCGAACTCCGTAGACCTCGGCGATGAGGGACTCGGTCAGCACCTCGGCGGGCGGGCCGCCGGCCACGACGCGACCCTCGGCGAGCACGAAGACCTGGTCGCAGTAGGCGGCGGCGAGGTTGAGGTCGTGCAGGGCGACGAGGCAGGTCGTGGGCATCCGGCGGACCAGCGCGAGCAGCGCCAGCTGATGACGTACGTCGAGGTGGTTCGTCGGCTCGTCCAGGAGCAGGATCTCCGGTTCCTGGGCGAGCGCCCGCGCGATCTGCGTACGCTGCCGCTCACCGCCCGACAGGGTCGAGAAGCGCTGCTCGAGGCGGTCGGCGATCCCGGCGTGGGCGGCCGCCTCCTCGATGACGGCGCGGTCCCGGGCACTGTCGGGCGCCCAGGCCGGGCGGTGCGGGATCCGGCCGAGGGCGACGACGTCGCGTACGCGGAGGTCCTGACTGGTCGTCGGTTCCTGCTCGACGACCGCGAGCCGGCGCGCCAGGCGGCGCCGGGACATCCCGGCGAGCGGGCTGCCGTCGAGGAGGACGCCGCCCGAGTCCGGCGGCCGGAGGCCGGCCAGGATCCGGATCAGGGAGGACTTCCCGGACCCGTTGGGTCCGAGCAGCCCGATGGTGGAGCCGTCCTCGACCTGGAGGGACACGTCGTCGACGACGAGTCGGCCGCGAGGGGCCCAGTGGACGCGTTCGGCCTCCAGCGCGATCATCGCCGGGCCCTCATCAGCACCAGGGCGAAGGCCGGCACCCCGACCAGCGCGGTCGCCACTCCGACGGGGAGCTCCTCGGGATCGATCACGGTCCGGGCGGCGGTGTCGACCCAGATCAGGAAGATCGCGCCGAGCAGCGCGGTGGCCGGGAGCAGCAGCCGGTGCCCGACCCCGACCAGCGCGCGGGCCAGGTGGGGGAGGACCAGCCCGACGAAGCCGATCGCCCCGGACGTGGCGACGATGACGGCGGTCATCAGCGCCGTCAGCACGAGGAGCACCGCCCGGATCCGCGCGACATCGACCCCGAGCGAGGCCGCCGCGTCGTTGCCGAACGCGAACGCGTCCAGCCATCCGGCGCCGAGGATGCAGCAGAGCAGCCCGCCGAGCACGATCACGCCGCACACGAGTACGTCGGTCCAGCTCGCCGAGGAGAGCGACCCGAGCAGCCAGAACAGCACCCCGCGCGTCTGCTCGGCGTCGGCCGCGGTGAACACGATGAATGAGGTGAGCGCCGAGCAGAGCTGGGTCGCGGCGATCCCGGCGAGGATGAGCCGGTCGGTGGTGCCGCCGGCGAGCGAGGCGAGCAGCAGCACGAGGGCGAACGACGCGAGCGCACCGGCGAACGCCCCGGTGGAGAGCCCGATCGCACCCGACCCGACGCCGAGGACGACGATCGAGACCGCGCCGGTCGAGGCGCCCGAGGAGATGCCGAGCACGAACGGGTCGGCGAGCGGGTTGCGCAGCAGCGACTGCAGGATGACCCCGCAGATGGCCAGGCCCGCACCGCAGATCCCCGCGAGCAACGTACGCGGCAGCCGCAGGTCCCACACGATGCTCTGCTGGAGCAGGGTCAGGCCGGAGGACCCGAGCCCGGCCCGGTCGGCGACGACGCCGTAGACGTCGGTGATGCTGAGGTCGGAGGGGCCGACGGTGATGGCGCCCGCCACCGAGGCGACCACCACCAGGGGAGCCAGCGCCAGCAGAATGCCGGCGCGGGGGACGCGGCGCGCCGACATCAGCGGAGGCCGAGGGCGGCCAGCTGGTCGGCGACGTTCTCGACCGCGTAGACGGTGCGGATCGAGGGATTGAGCTCGGCGCCGGAGACCGTCACGAAGCGGTCGTTGCGGACCGCGTCCATCCGGGCGGTGACCGGGTTGCTCTTCAGGTAGTCGATCTTGGCGCGAGCGGTCTCGGCGGTCTGGCTCTTGCGGGTCAGGTCGCCGAGGACGATGACGTCGGGGTTGCGCTCGGCGACGGTCTCCCAGTTGATCTGCGGCCACTCGTCGGTGGTGTCGTCGAAGACGTTCTCCACGCCGAGGGTGCGGCCGATGATGCCGGGACCGCCGCAGCAGCCGGCCAGGTAGGGCGACTCGGAGTTGGCGAACCAGTACATCGCGCTCACCTCACCGGAGGGCGCCTTCGTCCGGGCGGCCTCCAGTCGCTGCGACAGGTCGGCGACCAGGCTCTCGCCGCGTTCGGGGACGCCGAAGATCCGTGCCAGGTCGGTGATCTCCTGGAAGATCGTCTCGATCTCGAGGGGGTCGACACGGGTGCCGTCGTCGTCGCCCTCGTTGTCCTTGACGCACTCGGCGGGCGAGAGGTAGGAGCCGACACCCAGCTTCTCCAGGTCCTCCGGCGTGGTCACCCCGCCCTCGCCCAGGGTGCTGATGAAGGAGGCGGTGACGAAGTCGGGCTCGGCCTCCAGGACGCGCTCGTAGGAGGGCCAGTTGTCGGCGAGCCGCGGCACGCGTTCGTTGTCCTCGGCGAGCGAGTCGAGCACCGGGTCGGTCCACACCGCGGTGCCGGCCATCCGGTCGGCGAGGCCGAGCGAGAGCAGGATCTCGGTCGAGCTCTGGTTGAGCGAGACCGCCCGCTCGGGCGGCGCCTCGAGGGTGATCTCGCGACCGCAGTTGGTCAGCGTGAGCGGGAAGCCGGCGGTGCTGGCGGTGGCAGCCTTCTTCGCGTCGGCGGGCCGGTCGGCACCGCAGCCGGTCAGGGTGGCGCCGAGCGCCAGCACGGCGCTCGCGGTGATCGTTCGGATGGTGCGAGACAGGTGCACGTCGGTCCTCGAGCGGGTCGCGGGCTGGTGCGCGTCGCCCGTGCTGACCGGCAGCGGTCTGCTGCAGGGCCAGCAGGTCTTCGGACTCGGGATCGACCGGCGCGAGACGCCTTCCCAGACCCGAGGGCCCAGTGGCACAGTGTCCCGTCCGTCACCCACACCGCTGCGCGTCAGTCCCGGGCTCTCACCGGGTTCCCGTGCCGGGACTGCGTCCCGAGCGGCTGGCCCGAAGACCGTAGCAGGAGTGCCCGCCCGCCGCCGTGACGCCCTCAGCCCTCGCGATGGGCGCTGAGCCCGTCCTGCCCAGGTGCGACCGAGTCGTGGAGCTTGATCGTGTGGTCGTACTGCTCCTCGACCATCGGCCGGTAGGCGATCCGCGGCTCCGTCATCACACCCTCGAGACGTACGCTCAGGTCGGCCTCGATCCGTGCCATGACCTCGGCGTCGACGACGTCGGCGTCGGTGATCAGGTGCGGGCGCAGCGGGTCCATCCCGGTGTACCAGAACGTGCCGTGCAGCAGCGGCCACAGGACGTCCTCGATGTGGCCGCTGATCCCACGCGGGCCCAGGGTCGCGGCCCGGTCGCCGGCCGTGACGATGGTCAGGGCGCGCTTGCCGGCCAGGCCGCCCTTGCCGTACTTGAGCGGCTTGCCGGTCTCCGGGTCCGGTACGTCGAAGGCGAATCCCGACTCGAAGACCCGATCGATCCAGCCCTTGAGGATGGCCGGCACCGAATACCACCACAGCGGGAACTGCATGACCAGCAGATCTGCCTCCCGCAGGCGGTCCTGGTGGCGGCGTACGTCGGCCTCGCCCCGTTCCACCAGAAGTGGATTGAAACCTTCTCGATAGAGGTCGATCTCGTCGACGGTCCAGCCGGCCGCGACGAGAGCGTTGCGGCCCGCCTCCTGCAGCCGTCCGTTGAGTGACGAGGCGTGCGGATGTGCCCATACCCAGAGTGCGTGCATGGGTCTCTGAACGCGGTCTGACGCGGCAGGATTCCCGCGCGGATGTGGGTTGGCGTGGTGCCGGTCTGACGGCAAAGTCCGAACCTCGCTCAAATTAGCGGCCGAAGAGTGTTGACGTATGTGATTGCCATCACTAGCGTAAACCAGGCTTGAAACCTTTCAATTCGAGGAGCTGCCCATGCCGGACACACCCGCCGCACTGGAGCTGCGGGACGTGGCCAAGTCGTTCGGCCCCGTACGCGCCCTCCGGTCTGGAAGCCTCCGGGTCGAGGCCGGATCCATCCACGCGCTCGTGGGGGAGAACGGGGCCGGGAAGTCGACCCTGGTCAAGATCGTCGCCGGGCTCTACCGCCGCGACGCCGGCGACTACCTGCTCTCCGGGGAGCAGGTCGACTTCCGCAACACCGCCGAGGCCAAGCAGGCCGGCGTCGCGGTCATCTACCAGGAGCCGACCCTCTTTCCCGACCTCTCGGTCACCGAGAACATCTTCATGGGGCGCCAGCCGACCAACCGCTGGGGCAGGATCGACCGCGCCGCGATGCGCACCGAGGTCGTCGAGCTCTTCGCCCGGCTCGGTGTGCCGATCGAGCCCGAGCGCCCGACCGAGGGCCTCTCGATCGCCGACCAGCAGCTGATCGAGATCGCCAAGGCGCTCTCGCTCGATGCCAAGGTCCTGATCATGGACGAGCCGACCGCGGCGCTGTCGGGCAACGAGGTCGAGCGGCTGATGACCGTGGCGCGCACGCTGCGCGACCAGGGCTGCGCCGTCGTGTTCATCTCGCACCGCTTCGACGAGGTGTTCGCGCTGTGCGACACGATCACGGTGATGCGCGACGGCGCCTACATCTCCACCGACCCGATCTCCGCGGTCACCGAGGACGAGATCGTCCAGCGACTGGTCGGGCGGGAGGTCTCCGACCTCTACCCGAAGCTCGAGGCCACCGTCGGCAAGCCCCTGCTCGAGGTCAGGGGCCTCACCCGCACCGGCCTGTTCCAGGACATCAGCCTCACCGTCCGCGAAGGTGAGATCGTCGGCCTGGCCGGCCTCGTCGGCGCCGGGCGCAGCGAGGTCGCCCAGGCGATCTTCGGCGTCGACCCCTACGAGAGCGGCGAGGTCACCCTCGACGGGCAGCCGGTCCCGCCGGGTGACCCGCGGCGGGCGATAGAGATGGGGCTGGCCTTCGTGCCCGAGGACCGCCGCCAGCACGGCCTCGTCCTGGACGCGCCGATCTCGCGCAACATCACCCTCCCGACGAGCGGCCGGCTCGCCCGCACCGGGCTGATCAGCACCGGCATCGAGAACCGCTCGGCCGCCGACTGGGCCGCCCGGCTCGAGGTCAAGGCCGCGACCCTCGACACCCTGGCCGGCACCCTCTCGGGCGGCAACCAGCAGAAGGTGGTCCTGGCCAAGTGGCTCTCCACCCAGCCGAAGGTGCTGATCATCGACGAGCCGACCCGAGGCATCGACGTCGGCACCAAGTCCGAGGTGCACCGGCTGCTCTCCACGCTCGCGCAGGAGGGTCTCGGGATCCTGATGATCTCCTCCGAGCTCCCCGAGGTGCTCGGGATGGCCGACCGCGTGATCGTCCTCAGCGAGGGTCACCAGACGGCCGAGCTGAGCCGCGAGGAGGCGACCCCCGAGGCCGTCATGCGCGCGGCCACGGCCCACCACTCCACCACCCTGAACGTCAGCGAGGCATCATGACCACCACGCTCGACGCGCCTGCCCCGGCCGCGCCGCAGCCACGCCACCGAGCAGCCCACCGGCTGACCTGGCTCCTGAAGCAGCGCGAGACCGGCATCGCCGTCGCGTTCGTCCTGCTGCTCGTGGTGACCACGGCGGTGAACCCCAACTTCCTGTTCAGCACCGACGGCTGGCGCGACCTCACCCTGACCCCGGCGATCCTCGTCTGCCTGGCGATCGGCCAGGCGATGGTGATCGTCACCCGCAACGTCGACCTCAGCGTCGGCTCGACCCTCGGGCTGACGGCCTACCTCGCCGGCCGTCTCTTCCTCGACACCGGCCTCCCGGTGATCCTCGTCGTGCTGATCGCGGTCGCCGCGGGTGCCGTGCTCGGTCTGGTCAACGGGGTGCTGGTCGCCTTCGCCAAGGTGCCGGCCCTGGTCATCACCCTCGGCACCCTCTACGTCTACCGCGGGATCATGCTCGAGTGGGCCGGCAGCGACCGGATCAACGCCTCCGACATCCCGCCCGGGCTGCTCGACTTCGGCACCGGATCGTTCCTGTTCATCCCCAACCTGGCGTGGATCTCGTTCGCCCTGCTGGCCGTGGCCATCTACCTGATGCGCTCGACCCGCGTCGGCCGCGAGTTCTACGCGATCGGCTCCGACCCCGACGCCGCGACGCTCTACGGGCTGCGCGACAAGCGCCGGATCCTGCAGGCGTTCGCCACCTCGGGTGCGCTCGCGGGTCTCGCCGGGATCCTGTACGTCTCCCGCTACGGCACCATCAGCTCGGGTGTCGGCCAGGGCATCGAGCTCGAGGCCGTCGGCGCCGCCGTCGTCGGTGGCGTCGCCATCTTCGGCGGCAGCGGCACCGTGCTCGGGGCGGCTCTGGGGGCGTACCTCCTCACCACCATCAACCGGGCGCTCCCGGTCCTGGGCATCCCCGACTTCTGGCAGCAGGCCGTCGTCGGAGCGCTGATCATCGGCGCGATCGTCCTGGACCGCTACTTCGCCCGCCGTCAGCACGACAAGCTCCTCGCGGAGAGGGAAGAGTCATGAGTCTGCTCGCCGAGAAGGCACCCGCTCGGACGTACGCCGCGCACGCCAAGCCGTGGTGGCAGCGCACCCTGATGACCAGGGACACCGCGATCATCGCCCTGCTCGTGGTCGTGTGGACGTACGCCTCGATCGCGATCCTCAACTTCTCCGACCCGATCACGGTCTACTTCCTGGTGCTCGACATCGCGCCGATCCTGCTCATCGCGCTGCCGATGACGCTGATCATCATCACCGGCGAGATCGACCTGTCGGTGGCGAGCGTCGTCGGGCTCTCCAGCGTCCTGTTCGGGGTGCTCCATCGCGAGGGCGTCCCCCTGGCCCTCGCGATGGTGCTCGCCCTGCTCGCCTGCGCGGTCGCGGGAGCGCTCAACGGCGTGCTCGTCACCCGCTACGGGCTGCCGTCGCTGGCCGTCACGATCGGCACCATGGCGCTCTTCCGCGGGATCGCGGTCGGCGCGCTCGGCACCACCGCGATCACCGACTGGCCCGACGCCTGGGGCGACGTCGTACAGGCCCGGATCGGCGGCTCGCAGATCCCGCTGATGACGATCCCGCTGGTCGTGCTGATCCTGATCTTCGCGGTCGTCCTGCACTTCACGCCCTTCGGCCGCGGCATCTTCGCGGCCGGTCTCAGCAAGGACGCGGCCCGCTTCTCGGGCGTCAACGTCGACCGTACGAAGCTGATCCTGTTCACGCTCAGCGGGCTGGTCTCGGGCCTGGCGGGCATCTACTTCACGCTGCGCTACGGCAGCGCGCGGGGCGACAACGCCACCGGGATGGAGCTCCAGGTCATCGCGGCCGTGCTGCTCGGCGGCGTGTCCATCTTCGGCGGCCGCGGCGCCATCCCCGGCGTCATCGCCGGCGTCGTCCTGATCGGGACCATCGGCAGCGCGCTGCGCCTCGACGGACTCAGCGCCAACCTCATCCAGATCATCACCGGCGTCCTTCTCATCGCAGCGGTCATCGCGGCCAGCGTCCTCGGCTGGACCGGTCGCATCGTCGGCACCTATCGGCTGCCCAAAGAACGGGTAGAGCAGAGCTCGGACGAACCATCCTCGAAGAACTCAAAGAAATCGGAGTGAGAGACATGACCAGCAAGTTCCGACGCGCCGGCAGTGCCGTCGCCATCGTTGCGGCCCTCGGCCTCGCCCTGTCCGCCTGCGGTGGCGGGAGCGGCAGCGGCAGCGATGGAGAGGGTGGCGGCGACACCAGCAGCATCACCTTCATCCCGAAGAACCTCGGCAACCCCTACTTCGACGCCTCCGACGCGGGCGGCCAGAAGGCAGCCGACGAGATCGGCACGAAGTGGTCGCAGGTCGGCCCGACCGAGGCGACCCCCGACTCCCAGGTCAGCTTCATCAACACCGCGACCCAGCAGCGTGCCGGCGCGCTCGTCGTCTCGGCCAACGACCCGACCGCCATCGGCGACGCCCTCGACGAGGCCCGCAACGCCGGCACCAAGGTCGTCACGATGGACTCCGACACCGAGCCGCAGTTCCGCGACGTCTTCGTCAGCCAGGCCGACGCTGCCGGCATCGCCAAGAGCCAGGTCGACCTGATCGCCGAGCAGATCGGCGGCAAGGGCGAGATCGCGATCCTCTCCGCGGCGGCCAACGCCACCAACCAGAACGAGTGGATCAAGCTGATGGAGGAGGAGCTGGCCGCGAACCACCCCGACATCAAGCTCGTCGACACCGTCTACGGCAACGACGACGACCAGACCTCCTTCGACAAGACCGCCGGTCTGCTGCAGTCCCACCCGAACCTCAAGGGCATCATCAGCCCGACCACGGTCGGCATCGCCGCGGCCGCGCGCTACCTGTCCGACTCGCAGTACAAGGGCAAGGTCGCGCTGACCGGTCTCGGCACCCCGAACCAGATGCGGGAGTACGTCAAGGACGGCACCGTGAAGTCCTTCGCGCTGTGGGACCCCGAGCAGCTCGGCTACCTGGCCGCGTACACCGCCGAAGCTCTCGCCTCCGGTGACATCGAGGGCAAGGAGGGCGACACCTTCGAGGCCGGTGACCTGGGTGACTACACCGTCGGTGCCGACGGCGTCGTCGTCCTCGGTGAGCCGACGGTCTTCGAGGAGTCGAACATCGACGACTTCGACTTCTGAGCCTGCGAGCCCCGTTCCGGCGAGCTTGCTCGCCGGAACGACGGGCGGGGCGAGATCTACGCCCCCTCGGCGCCCATCCCCGTGTAACACGCTGTTCGTAGGACTACTCGCCCTATCAGAACGACCGGATAGACCTACGAACGACGTGTTACACGAGTCCGCCGCCGAGCTGTGTGAGCAGCTCGGCGGCGTTCGTCATGCAGCGCTCGGGGTCCGGCTCGAGGTCGGTCAGCGCGCGGACCGTGGTGGCTCCGGCCTGCTCGGCCTCAGCGGAGGAGAGGGTGGTGCGGCCGCACAGGACGGCGGCGGGGATGCCGCGCCTCGCCGCCGCCTCGAGTACGCCGAGGGGGGCCTTGCCGGACAGGGTCTGGTGGTCGAACGAACCCTCGCCGGTGACCACCAGGTCGGCGCCGACCAAAGCCTCGTGGAAGCCGACCAGGTCGAGGAGGAGGTGGACGCCCCGCTCGACCCGGCCGCCCAGCACCGCGAGCGCGGCGAACCCGACGCCCCCGGCCGCGCCTGCACCAGGGGTGTCGGCCGGTGCGGCGCGGTCGAGAGCGTCGGAGACGAGGGAGGCGTACGTCGTCAACGACGCCTCGAGGATGGCCTGTTCTTCAGGGCCGGCGCCCTTCTGCGCGGAGAAGGTGGCGACCGCGCCGCGGGGGCCGAGGAGCGGGTTGTCGACGTCGCAGGCGACCACGAACTCCGTCTCCCGCAGGCGTGGGTCGAGGCCGTCGAGGTCGATGCGCGCCAGGTCCTGGAGAGCCGCGCCACCTTCCGCGAGCTCGGCCCCGGAGGCGTCCAGGAGGCGTACGCCGAGGGCGCGGAGCATCCCCGCGCCGCCGTCGTTGCTGGCACTGCCGCCCAGACCGATGACGACCGTGCGGGCGCCGCCGTCGACGGCGGCGAGCACGGCCTCGCCCAGCCCGCGGGAGGAGGCGGTGAGCGGGGCCAGCCGGCCCTCGGGCAACCGCAGCAGCCCGCAGGTGTCGGCCAGCTCGACGACCGCCAGGTCGCCGCGGACGGCGTAGTGCGCCGCCACCGGCTCGAGCGTCGGACCGGCGACCGTCACCGGGACCAGGCGGAAGCCGGCGCCGGCCAGCGCCGCCACGGTGCCGTCGCCGCCGTCGGCGATCGGCACGATGCGTACCTCTGTCTCGGGGTTCGCCGCGAGGATCCCGGCGGCCACCGCCTCGTCGACCTCGCGCGCGGTCAGGGAGCCCTTGAACTTGTCGCAGGCGACCACGACGACCCGACCGTCAGGCTGGTGGGCGGCCATCACAGGTGGGGGAGGACGAGGTCGCGGTAGCGCTGCGCCATGGTGGCGAGCACCTCGTCGGGGTCGGCGGCCCAGACGGCCTCGTTGAAGATCTCGACCTCGACGTCGCCGGTGTATCCGGTCTCGGCGACCATCCGCGTGATCGAGGCGAAGTCGATGACCCCGTCGCCCATCATCCCGCGGGCGAGCAGCGCGTCGGCGGGGATCGGCAGGTTGAAGTCGCAGACCTGGTACGCCGCGATCCGCCCCTCCTCGCCCGCGCGGGCCACCTGGGCGGCGAGGTCGGGGTCCCAGAAGACGTGGAAGGTGTCGACGACGACCGCGACCGCGTCGACCGAGTGCGGTACGGCCAGGTCGAGCGCCTGGCCGAGGGTGGAGATGACCGCCCGGTCGGCGACGTACATCGGATGGAGCGCCTCCAGGAGGAGCCTCACGCCGGCGGCCTGGGCGTAGGGGGCGAGCTCGGCGAGCCGCTCGGCAACCCGCTCCCTGGCCCCGGCCAGGTCGACGTCGCCCTCGGGGAGGCCGCCGACGACCATCACCAGCGCGTCGGTGCCCAGCGTCGCGGCCTCGTCGACCGCCCGGTTGTTGTCGGCGAGCGCTTCCGCGATCCCCGCAGGCTCGGACGCGGTCAGGAACCCGCCGCGGCAGAGCGAGGAGACGCGCAGCCCGGCGTCGCGTACGAGCTTGGCCGCCTTCTCCACGCCTGCCTCCTGGACGCGGTCGCGCCACAGGCCCATCGCCGGGATGCCGGCGCGAGCGGCTCCGTCGACGGCCTCGGCGAGGGTCCAGGAGTTGGTGGTCTTGGTGTTGAGGGAGAGCCGCTCGAGGCCGGTGCCGTGGTCGCTCACTGGTCGACTCCTTGCACGGTGAGGAAGGCGCGCATCCGTGCGGCCGCGAGGTCGGGGTTGGTCAGCAGGCCGGCCGCGTCGGCCAGCCGGAAGACCTCGGCCAGATGGGGCACCGAGCGTCCGGCGTGCAGACCGCCGGCCATCGAGAAGGCCGGCTGGTGGCCGTTCAACCAGGAGAGGAACGCGATCCCGGTCTTGTAGTGGTAGGTCGGCGCCTCGAAGATCTTCCGGCCGAGCGCCTGGGTGCTCTCCAGCAGCTGCCGCGCGGTGCCGGGGTCGTTGTCATCGAGCGCCTGCAGCGCGGCCGAGGCGGCCGGGTAGATCGCCGCGAAGATGCCGAGCAGCGCGTGCGAGAAGTCATCCCCGTCACCGACGATCAGCTCGGGGTAGTTGAAGTCGTCCCCCGTGTAGAGACGTACGCCTTCGGGCAGCGCCCGGCGCAACCCGACCTCGTGCTCGGCGTCGAGGAGCGAGACCTTGACCCCGTCGACCTTGCCGGGACGGGCCCGGATGACGTCGAGGAACGTCTGGGTCGCCTCGTCGACGTCCGCCGAGCCCCAGTAGCCGCCCAGAGCCGGGTCGAACATGTCGCCCAGCCAGTGCAGGATGACCGGGCCGTCGGCCTCGTCGAGCAGGGTCGCGTAGACCTCGACGTAGTCCTCGGCGTCACGGGCGACCTTGGCCAAGGCACGTGAGGCCATCACGATCGTGGTCGCTCCGGTGTCGGCGACGACCTTCATCTGCTCGCGGTAGGCGTCGATGACGGTGTCCAGACCTTGACGACCCTCGGGGACGGCGGACAGGACCAGCTGGTCGGTGCCGGCGCCGCAGGCGATCGAGCCGCCCACGGTCGCCGCCTCGGCGGCCGAGCGGCGGATCAGCTCGGCCGCGGCGGTCCAGTCCACGCCCATGCCGCGCTGGGCGGTGTCCATCGCCTCCGCGACGCCGAGGCCGTAGGACCACAGCTCGTGGCGATAGGCGAGCGTCGAGTCCCAGTCGATGTCCGCGGGTGCGCCGGGGACGTTCTCGGCCAGCGTGCGGGGGACGACGTGGGCGGCGGCGTAGGCGGTGCGGGAGGTGAACGGCGCGGTCGGTCTCGTCCACTCCTTGGGGGCTGCGAGCGGGTAGAGGTCGGTGCCGCCGTCGGGCAGGGGGAAGCGTACGGAGGTCACAGCTCGATCTCTCCGAGCTCGACCCGGCGGCCCTCGGCCGAGGAGGTGAGCCCGGCCTCGGCGAGCCGTAGGCCGCGGACGCCGGCCATGAAGTCGTAGGGGTGGTCGCCGTCGCCCTCGACGTAGCGGATGAACTGCTCCCACTGCGCCTTGAAGCCGTTGTCGAAGGGCTGGTTGTCGGGGACCTCGTTCCAGAGCTCACGGAACCGGATCGACTCGACGAGATCCGGATTCCAGACCGGCTTCGGGGTCAGGTTGCGGTCCTGGGTGACGCAGTGGTGCAGGCCGGCGACGGCGGAGCCGTGGGTGCCGTCGACGTGGAACTCGACCAGCTCGCCGCGGTTGACCCTGGTCGCCCACGAGGAGTTGATCTGGGCCATGATCTCGCCCTCCAGCTCGAAGATGCCGTAGGCGGAGTCGTCGGCGGTCGCCTCGTAACGCGCGCCCTTCTCGTCCCAGCGCTCCGGGATGTGGGTGACGACCTTGGCGGTGACGGCCTCGACCTTGCCGAAGAGGTTCTCCAGGACGTAGTTCCAGTGGGGGAACATGTCGACGGTGATCCCGCCGCCGTCCTCCTTGCGATAGTTCCAGCTCGGCCGCTGGGAAGGCTGCAGATCGCCCTCGAAGACCCAGTATCCGAACTCGCCGCGCACGCTGAGGATGCGGCCGAAGAAGTCGGAGTCGACGAGCCGCTTGAGCTTGAGCAGGCCGGGCAGGTAGAGCTTGTCGTGGACGACGCCGCTCTTCACGCCGGCGTCCTCGGCCAGACGGGCGAGGCGCAGCGAGCCCTCGACGTCGTCGGCGATCGGCTTTTCGGTGTAGACGTGCTTGCCGGCCGCGATCGCCTTGGTGATGGCGGCCTCGCGGACGTTGGTCAGCTGCGCGTCGAAGTAGACCGTGTCCTCGGCGTTGCCCAACGCCTCGTCGAGATCGGTCGTCCAACGGTCCAGACCATGCTCCTTGGCGATGTCCTGGAGCTTCTCGGCGTTGCGGCCGACGAGGATCGGGTCGGGCTGGATCCGGGTGCCGTCGGAGAGCTCCACGCCGCCCTGCTCCTGGATCGCCAGGATGCTGCGCACCAGGTGCTGGCGGTAGCCCATACGTCCCGTGACGCCGTTCATGATGATGCCGAGCCGTCGTGTGGCCATGTGAGGTCCTCGTCTGCTGGAGTGCGGTGAAACGGTGGGGGAAAGCGCTTTCCGTCACGGTATGGCAAGTGTGACGCCCATCGCAAGTGGGCCGTTCCGCCCAGCCGTCGCCGACTCGGCGCGTCTGTCCCGCACGGAAGTGCCGAGTCGGCGCGTCTGTCCCGCAGGGAAGGGCCGAGTCGGCGCGTCTGTCCCGCAGGGAAGGGCCGAGTCGGTGCGTCTGTCCCGCTCTGAGGGGTCGAGCCGGCGCATCTGCTCCGTCTCAGAGTGCCGAGTCGGCGCGGGAGTGGGACAGTTGCGCCGACTCGAGCGGGCTCAGCCGCGTGGCGGAGTGCTCTCCCGCAGGACGACCTCGCCGTGGACGGGTTTGTTACGAAGCTCCGCCGACGGCTCACCGAGCACGAGCTCGAGAGCCAGCCGGCCGATGGCGGCCAAGGGGAGACGTACGGTGGTGAGTCCCGGCGTCACGTCGCGGAGGGTCTCGATGTCGTCGAAGCCGGCGACGGCGAGGTCGCGTCCGACCTCGACGCCGGCCTCCCGGCAGGCGGCCAGGGCGCCGACGGCCATCAGGTCGTTGACCGCGAAGATGCAGTCGACCTCCGGGCCGTCCTCGAGCAGCCGGGACATCGCCCGATGGCCGCCGTCGCGGCTGAACTCGCCCCCGACGGTCACCGGCTCGGAGCCGGTCGCCTCGAGCCACCCCTCCGCGAACCCCGCCTGACGCTCGGCGGAGACCAGCAGGTCCTCGGGTCCGGTGAGCACCGCCGCGCGGTGGTAGCCGAGGCTGATCAGCCGTTCGGCCAGGGCCTTGGCGCCCCCGTGGTTGTCGATCACGACAGTGTCCACCGGTAGGCGGGGTTGGCTGATCGCGGCCGCCCGGCCGCCGCCGTCCAGGTAGGAGGTCAGCAGGTCGGCGACCTCGCCGGTGTGGCGCACATCGGCCGTGTCGCTACCTGCCAGCACGATCGCCCGGCTCCGCTGGCGCCGCAGGGCGGCCAGGAACTTCTTCTCACGCTCAGGCTGACCGCCGGTGTTGCACAGCATCACCAGCAGACCGTGCTTCTCGGCCTCATCGGCCAGGCCGCCGGCGATCGTGGAGAAGTAGGGGTCGGAGATGTCCTTGACCAGCAGCCCGACCGTCTCGGTCGAGCCGCGCGCCATCGCCTGGGCGTTGGCGTTGGGGGTGTAGCCGAGCTTGTTAGCCGCCGCCAGGACGCGCTCCTGCAGCTCGGGGCGGACGACTCGGTCGCTCCCGTTCAGCGCGCGCGACGCGGTGGCCAGCGAGACACCTGCCTCGCGGGCGACATCGCTCAGCGTCGCTGCGCGTTCTCCGGCCAACTGACTCTCCTTCGGCTTCCGTTTCTGGAGCCTAGGGCATCCGACGATGACGTACGCCGCGCTCCGTGTCTCCTCAGCCGCCCCACCCCATCGCCGAGTCGGCGCATCAGTCCCGCGCCTGCCCGTCGAGTCGGCTCAGATGTCCCGCCTGAACCTGTCGAGTCGGCGCGTCTGTCACAGAGCCTGGGACAGACTCGCCGACTCGACGCGGAATGCCGGGACATTTGCGCCGACTCGGCGGTTGAAGCTGGGGCAGACGCGCCGGGTCGGCGAGGTCAGGGGCGGCCGAGGGTGGAGGCGCGGGCGACGAGCTCGGGGGTGAAGACGACCTGCTCGTGCTGGTGGGCGGGGTTGCCGACCTCGTCGAGGAGCAGTTCGGCGGCGCGGCGGCCGAGGTCCTGACGGGGCTGGCGTACGGAGGTGAGGGGCACGGCCGCGGCAGCAGCGAACTCGATGTCGTCGTAGCCGACGATCGCCAGGTCGCCGGGTACGGTCCGGCCGCCGGAGATCGTCTGCTGGAGCAGCCCGAGTGCGAGCAGGTCGTTGGCGCAGAACGCGGCGGTGGGGCGGCGGCGGGCCGGCAGTCCGACGAGCCGCTCGCCCGCCGCGCGGCCGCAGGCGACGGTCGGTGCCTCGCAGGAAAGCGTGATCAGGTCCTCGGGCGGGAGACCGGCCTCGGCCCAGGCCTGCCGGGCACCCTCGCCGCGGTCGCGGACCTGTCCGATCGACTCCGGCCCACCGACGTACGCCACCCGCTTGTGGCCCGCGTCGATGAGGTGCTCCACGGCCAGCCGCCCGCCGAGGACGTCGTCGACGGCGACGGAGCAGAACGACGAGCCCGCTCGGGTGCGGTCGACGATGACGACCGGGGTGCCGCGCTCGCTCAGCTGGTCGATCTGCGGATCATCCGGGTCGACAGGGGTGATCAGGATGCCCTGGACCCGCTGCTGCTGCAGGTGAGCCAGGTGGGCGCCCTCGCGGGCCGAGCGCCCGTCGCTGTTGCACAGGAACAGGGAGAGGCCGGCCGCCTCGGCGGCCAGCTCGATGCCGCGGGCGACGTCGGTGAAGAACGGGTTGCCGGCGTCGAGCATGACGTAGGCCAGCGACTGGGTGCTGCCGGTGCGCAGCGAGCGCGCGGACTCGTTGCGCACGAAGCCCAGCTCGGCCATCGCCCGCTCGACACGCTCCCGTGTCGTACGGCTGACCCGATCGGGACGGTTGAGGACGTTCGACACCGTGCCGAGAGAGACGCCTGCGGTGGCCGCGACGTCCTTGACCGAGGCGCTACGCGGTGTGCCCGCACCTGGGGTGATCGCCACCTGGGCTCCTTCCTGAAACGTTCAATCGCAGCATAGGCCGTGGGCGGCGCTGTGACGAGGAAGGACGCTACCTGGATTGACCGATGTCGGACATGCTCATTAGCGTCCGTGCCTAAATCGTTTCATCGGAGGTCGTCATGGAGCGCGTCTGCTTCCAGCTGCAGGTCAAGCCCGAGCGCATCGAGGAGTACAAGCGGCGCCACGCCGCCGTCTGGCCCGACATGCTCCAGGCGCTCGCGGAGACCGGGTGGCACAACTACTCCCTGTTCCTCCGCCCCGACGGCCTGCTCATCGGCTACGTCGAGACCCCCTCCATCGAGGCTGCTCAGGCCGGGATGGCGGCCACCGAGGTCAACGCCCGCTGGCAGGCGGAGATGGCGGAGTTCTTCGAGGACCTCGACGGCGTCGCCCCCGACGAGGGCTTCCTCCGTCTTGAGGAGGTCTTCCATCTCGAGGACCAGCTCGGTCGCGACTGAATCCCTCGCCGAGTCGGCTCGTCCTGACGCGCCGACTCGGCGACGGTCGTGGTCAGGACGGGCCGACTCGGCGGCGGTCGGCGTGAAACTGAAACGCGACTAAAGCCAGCCTCCTCTTGACGCGAGTGACGTGCGCCACTAACGTCGGATGCGCGCTTTGAAACCTTTCAACTCGCAGATAGAGAGGCTCTCCGATGACGACGTTCGACCAGATCTCGGGCGACCTGGCCGCCCTCGAGATCGAGGTCCCCTCGTGGGCCTACGGAAACTCGGGGACCCGGTTCAAGGTCTTCGGCACCCCGGGCACGCCGCGCACCCCCGAGGAGAAGGTCGCCGACGCCGCGGCCGTCCACCGCTTCACCGGCCTGGCGCCGAGCGTCGCGCTGCACATCCCGTGGGACAAGGTCGACGACTACGCCGCCCTGCGCAGCTACGCCGAGGACCAGGGGATCGCGCTCGGCACGATCAACTCCAACACCTTCCAGGACGACGACTACAAGCTCGGTGCGCTCACCCACACCGACGCCAAGATCCGTCAGAAGGCGATCGACCACCATTTCGAGTGCATCGAGGTGATGAACGCGACCGGCTCGCGCGACCTGAAGATCTGGCTCGCCGAGGGCTCCAACTACCCCGGCCAGGCCGACATGCGTGGACGCCAGGACCGGCTCGCCGAGTCTCTCGCCACCATCTACGAGCGCCTCGGTCAAGACCAGCGCCTCGTGCTCGAGTACAAGTTCTTCGAGCCGGCGTTCTACCACACCGACGTCCCGGACTGGGGCACCTCGTTCGCCCAGGTCAACACCCTCGGCGAGCGGGCCGTGGTCTGCCTCGACACCGGCCACCACGCGCCCGGCACCAACATCGAGTTCATCGTGATGCAGCTGCTGCGGCTGGGGAAGCTCGGCTCCTTCGACTTCAACAGCCGCTTCTACGCCGACGACGACCTGATCGTCGGTGCGGCCGACCCGTTCCAGCTCTTCCGGATCCTCGTCGAGGTGGTCCGCGGCGGCGGCTTCAAGCCGGTGGCCGAGGGCGGGGTCGCCTTCATGCTCGACCAGTGTCACAACATCGAGAAGAAGATCCCGGGCCAGATCCGCTCCGTGCTCAACGTTCAGGAGATGTCCGCACGGGCGCTCCTCCTCGACACCGATGCTCTCTCCCGGGCGCAGGAGGACGGCGACGTACTCCTGGCCAACGAGATCTTCATGGACGCCTTCTACACCGACGTACGCCCCGACCTCGGCGGGTGGCGTGAGGACCGTGGCCTGCCCGCGGACCCGATGCGCGCCTACCTCGCCAGCGGTCACCAGGAACAGATCGAGACCGCCCGAGTCGGCGGCACCCAGGCGGGCTGGAGCTGAATGTTCGTCAAGGTACGCAGCCCAGCCATCACTCCCCATGCGGAACTCCGCGTGGGAAGTGACTGCTCGGCTGCATACCTAGACGAACAGCGCCCGGGCCCCACGCGACCCCACACCAAGAAACAAGGGAAGCAATGACGACTGCAGAAGACCTGATCGCGCGCTCGAATCGTCTCGGCGCGGATCCGAAGAACACCAACTACGCCGGCGGCAACACCTCCGCCAAGGGCACCGCGACCGACCCGGTGACCGGCCAGGACGTCGAGCTGCTCTGGGTGAAGGGGTCCGGCGGTGACCTCGGCACGCTGAAGGAGAGCGGTCTCGCCGTGCTCCGGCTCGACCGGATGCGCGCGCTGGTCGACGTCTACCCGGGCGTCGAGCGCGAGGACGAGATGGTCGCCGCGTTCGACTACTGCCTCCACGGCAAGGGCGGCGCGGCACCTTCGATCGACACCGCCATGCACGGCCTCGTCGACGCCGAGCATGTCGACCACCTCCACCCCGACTCCGGCATCGCGATCGCGACGGCCGCCGACGGCGAGACGCTGACCACCACGATCTTCGGCGACCAGGTCGTCTGGGTGCCGTGGCGCCGACCCGGCTTCCAGCTCGGCCTCGACATCGCCGAGATCAAGGCGAAGAACCCGCAGGCGGTCGGCTGCATCCTCGGTGGCCACGGCATCACCGCCTGGGGCGATACGTCCGAGGAGGCCGAGAAGAACTCGCTCTGGATCATCGACACGGCAGCGGCCTACATCGAAGAGCACAGCAAGGCCGAGCCGTTCGGTCCCACGCTCGAGGGTTACGCGGCCCTTCCGGAGCAGGAGCGGCGTACGAAGGCAGCGGCTCTCGCTCCCACGATCCGCGGCCTCGCCTCGGCGGACCAGCCGATGGTCGGACATTTCAACGACTCGCAGGTGGTCCTCGACTTCCTGGCCAGCGAGGCCCACCCGCGCCTGGCCGAGCTCGGCACCTCCTGCCCCGACCACTTCCTGCGCACCAAGGTGAAGCCGCTGGTCCTCGACCTCCCGGCCACCGCGACCGTCGAGGAGTCGATCGCTCGCCTCAAGGAGCTCGCGGTGAGCTACCGCGAGGACTACCAGGCCTACTACGACCGGCACAAGGACGCGAACAGCCCAGCCATCCGCGGCAAGGACCCGCTCATCGTCCTGGTCCCCGGGGTCGGCATGTTCTCCTTCGGCAGGAACAAGCAGACCGCCCGGGTGGCGGGGGAGTTCTACGTCAACGCGATCAACGTGATGCGTGGGGCCGAGGGGCTCTCGACGTACGCCCCGATCGACGAGTCGGAGAAGTTCCGGATCGAGTACTGGGCGCTCGAGGAGGCCAAGCTCCAGCGGATGCCGGCCCCCAAGCCGCTCGCCACCAGGGTCGCCCTGGTCACCGGCGCCGCTTCCGGCATCGGCAAGGCGACCGCGAAGCGGCTCGCTGCCGAGGGCGCCTGCGTCGTGATCGCCGACCTCGACCTCGCCAAGGCCGAGGCTGCGGCCGCCGAGATCGGCGGGCCCGATGTCGCCGTGGGTCTCGCCGCCGACGTCTCCGACGAGGCCGCCGTGCAGGCGATGTTCGACGCCGCGGTGCTCGCCTTCGGCGGGGTCGACCTGGTCGTCAACAACGCCGGACTCTCGCTGTCCAAGTCGCTGCTGGAGACCACCGAGCGCGACTGGGACCTCCAGCACGACGTGATGGCCAAGGGCTCGTTCCTGGTCTCGAAGGCGGCCGCCAAGGTGCTCATCGAGCAGGAGATGGGCGGCGACATCGTCTACATCTCCTCGAAGAACTCCCTCTTCGCCGGTCCCAACAACGTCGCCTACGGAGCCGCGAAGGCCGACCAGGCCCACCAGGTACGCCTCCTGGCCGCCGAGCTCGGCGAGCACGGCATCAAGGTCAACGGCATCAACCCCGACGGCGTCGTCCAGGGCTCCGGCATCTTCGCCGGCGGCTGGGGCGCCAAGCGCGCCGAGGTCTACGGGGTCAAGGAGGAGGAGCTCGGCAAGTTCTACGCCCAGCGCACCCTGCTCAAGCGCGAGGTGCTCCCGGAGAACATCGCCAACGCCGTCTTCGTGCTCTGCGGTCCGGACCTGACCCACACCACCGGCCTGCACGTGCCCGTCGACGCCGGCGTCGCGGCTGCGTTCTTGCGATGAGCGGGTCACGCATGTTCATCGAGGTATGCAGCCGACCCGATGCTTCCCAAGCGGAGCTCCCCGTGGGAAGCGCAGGTTGGTCTGCATACCTTGACGAACCGACGCCGCCGACCCCGAGGAGCCACCCGTGACCGTACGCGTCGCCGCGGTCGACCTGGGCGCCACCTCCGGCCGGGTGATGTCCGGCCGGATCGGTGGCGGCCGGGTCGAGATCGACGAGATGCACCGCTTTCCCAACGGGGCGGTACGCGTCCGCGGCTCGCTCTTCTGGGACGTGCTCGGCATCCACCGCGAGATGCTCACCGGCATCCGCGAGGTCGCCCGGACCGGCCCGCTGCACGGCATCGGGATCGACTCCTGGGCCATCGACCACGGGCTGCTGGACCACGACGGCCAGCTCCTCGGCCAGGTCTTCAGCCACCGCGACGCCCGGGTCGAGGGGATCGCCGAGAAGGTGGTCGCCCAGCTCGGCGCGACCAGGCTCTACGCCACCACCGGCATCCAGCAGCTCGCGTTCAACACGATCTACCAGCTCGCCGCGGCCCGAGGGACCGCCGTCCTCGACGCCGCCGAGACGATGCTGCTGTTGCCGGACCTGCTCGGCTACTGGCTGACCGGTGCCATCGGCGCGGAACGCACCAACGCCTCGACCACCCAGCTCTACGACGTCCGCCAGGGCGTCTGGGCGGTCGACCTGTGCCAGGAGCTCGGGCTTCCCGAAGGGATCCTCCCTCCCCTTCGGGACCCGGGCTCCTTCCTCGGCCCGCTGCTGCCCGACGTCGCCGAGGATCTGGGGGCATCGGCCGACGTACCCGTGGTCGCGGTGGGCTCTCACGACACCGCCTCGGCTGTCGTCGCGGTCCCCGCGGAGAGCCGCGACTTCGCCTACATCTCCTCGGGCACCTGGTCGCTGGTCGGCCTCGAGCTCGACGGTCCGGTGCTCACCGAGGAGGCCCGGATCGCCGACTTCACCAACGAGGTCGGTGTCGACGGCACCATCCGGTTCCTCAAGAACGTGATGGGCCTGTGGGTCCTGTCCGAGTCGCTGCGCTCCTGGAGCGGGCGGAACTACCGAAACGCCGAGCTCGGCGCGCTGCTCGCCGCGGCGGCGGGGCTCGAGCCGCTGCGTACGGTGGTCGACATCGACGACCCGCGACTGCTCTCCCCGAGCAGCTCGGCCGACCCGATGCCGGAGCGGATCGCCGCGCTGGCGACCGAGTCCGACGAGGCGATCCCGCACTCGCCGGCCGCCATCACCCGCTGCATCCTCGACAGCCTCGCCGTCGCCTACCGCCGCCACGTCCGCACCGCGGCTGCGCTCGCGGGCACCTCGCCCGAGGTCGTCCATGTCGTCGGCGGCGGCTCGCAGAACGAGCTGCTCTGTCAGCTCACCGCCGACGCCTGCGGCCTGCCGGTCCTCGCCGGGCCGGTCGAGGCGGCGGCCCTCGGCAACGTCCTGGTCCAAGGCAGGTCCCTCGGGGTCGACCTGCCCGACCTGCCCGCGATGCGGGACCTCGTCCGCCGCTCCTACGACGTACGCCGCTTCGAGCCGCGCGACGGCCTCGACTGGGCCGCCGCCGAGGCCCGTATCCCCTGACCCAGCCCACCCCGAAGGCCCCCCCATGACCGACTCCCTCACCACCCCCCGGCTCAGCCGCCGCACGCTCTTCGGCGCCGCAGCCGCCACGCTCGGCACCGCTGCCGTCACCGGCGCGGCCGGCACCATCCCTGCGCAGGCCGCCGAAGCCGCGGTCTCCACCGGCCTTCCGGACGCCTTCACGAAGGCCTTCCGCAAGCCCGGCACCGCCACTGCCGCCGGTTTCCGCTGGTGGTGGCCGCACGGCCTCGTCGATCCCGTCGAGATCGCCCGCGAGGTCGACCAGGTCGCCGATGCCGGCTTCGGGGTGCTGGAGGTCGCCGACGTCACCCACAGCCTGCGCGCCCGTAACATCGACATCGACGTCGCGACGTACGGCTGGGGGAGCGCCCCGTGGGTGGCCGGTGTGAAGGCGGCGCTCGCCCAGGCCGCGAAGCGCGGCGTCCGGATCGACGTCACCGTCGGCCCCTCCTGGCCCGCCGCGGTCCCGACGATCACCCCGGACGACGACGCGGCCTGCACCGAGCTGGTGCACGGGCAGGCGATGGTCATCGCAGGCTCGATCTACGACGCCGCCCTGCCCGATCCTGTGGTCGAGCCCGCATCGGCGGTCACCCGCGCCGAGCTGGTCACGGTGCAGGCCCACCGCGTCACCGGCTACGTACGCGACCGCAACAACAACATCACGAGCACGATCCTCGATCCGGCCTCCTACCTCGACCTCAGCGAAGAGGTCGACGGTGAGCACCTCACCTGGACCGCCCCGGCCGAGCCGGAAGGCGCCACCTGGGTCCTTCTCGCCACCTGGCGTCGCGGCTCGGGTCAGGAGCCCGAGGCCGGTCCGCACACCTCGCCGCGCGCCTACGTCGTCGACCACTTCAGCCGCCGGGGAGCGCAGAAGGTCATCGACCTGTGGCAGGACCGCGTCCTCGACGGCGAGCTGCGGACCCTGCTCCGGAAGGCCGGCGGCTACCTCTTCGAGGACTCCCTGGAGATCGAGACCGAGGCGACGATCTGGACGCGCGACTTCCTCGACGACTTCGAGGCCAGGCACGGCTACGACCTGCGACCGTGGCTCCCGTTCGTGCTGGAGAAGGACGAGAAGTACCAGTTCTCGCTGGCCGCGGCCGATCCCATGACCGCGGACAGCCTGCGCACCAACGAGATCCGCGACGACTACAACATCGTCCTCTCCGACCTCTACCGCGACCAGCACCTGCGCCCGATGCAGGAGTTCGCGAAGTCGCTGGGCATGGGCATCCGGATCCAGCCGTACGGCCTGGAGACCGACACCATGCAGCACGCCGCGGTGGTCGACGTGCCGGAGACCGAGTCGCTCGGCTTCAAGAACCTCGACGACTACCGCGTCATGGCGGCCGGTCGCGACCTCGCCGGCCACACGGTCCTCTCCTGCGAGGCGATCTGCTACAACGGCGCGGCCTACAACACCACCTGGGGGGCGAACAGCACCAGCCCGACCGCGCAGAACCAGGCGCTGTTCACCATCAACAGCATCTTCGTCGCCGGCGTCAACCAGCTGATGGTCCACGGCTTCCCCTACGCCAAGGCCCCCGACGTCACCTGGCCGGGCTTCGCCGCCTTCTCGCCCTACTACAACAACGCCATCGGCTTCGGCGAGGCCTGGGGCCCGCGCACGCCGCAGTGGCAGCACATCCCCGGCATCGCCGCCTACCTCGCCCGCACGCAGCTCGTGCTGCAGACCGGCACCCCGAAGTACGACATCGCGTTCTGGCGTCACAAGGGCTGGGCCTCGACCGGCATCGGCCCGCAGTGGATCACCAACAACGGCACCAAGCTCGGCTGGTCGCACTCGTTCGTGAGCGCCTCGCTGCTCGCGCTCGACGGCGTCGACGTCGCCGACGGCCGCCTGGCACCCGAGGGGCCGGCCTACAAGGCCGTCGTCGTCGGCCCCGACAACCTGCGCGGCAACGCGTTCACGATGGAGATCGACGGCGCGAAGCGCCTGCTCGCACTCGGCCGCAACGGCCTGCCGATCGTGCTCATCGGCGACTGGTCGCAGGTGACGGCCGCAGGTCGCGACGACGCCGCGGCCACCGCCGAGGTCCGCTCGCTGATGGCCCAGATCGGCGCCCTGCCGACCACCCGCACCGTCCCGGAGGCCGAGGTCGGCAACGCGCTGGCCGCCCTGGGTGTCGTACGCGACGTCGAGCACGCCGACTCCACGGTCATGCACGTCCGCCGGGTCACCGGCGCCGTCGACCTCTACTACCTCGCCAACGCGAGGCACGCCGAGAACCGGCGACTCAACCCGGTGCAGCAGGACATCTGGCTGACCGCCACCGACCGCGCCGCCGTGCCGTGGCTGCTGGACGCGTGGACCGGTCGGGTCACCCGGATCGCCGGCTACGAGCGTGCCGGTGACCGGGTCCGGGTCCGGGTCGATCTCGTCCCGGGCCAGTCCACCGTGGTCGCTCTCGCGGCCCCGGGCGCGGGCGTGGCCCGCTCCGTACTCCCCGTCGCCACCGCTGGTCAGGCCGTGGTGGCGCGGGGCGCCAACGTCGCGCTGCGCACGACGACCGCCGGCAGCTTCGAGCTCACCGAGGCCGACGGGCGGACGGTGAAGGTCGTCGTCGACCGGGTCCGTGAACCCGTCCCCCCGGCCTCCTGGAGCCTCGAGCTCGAGGACTGGAAGCCGGCGAACGATGCCGACCCGAAGGACCTCACCACCTCGAAGGAGGTCCTCACCAGTGACTTCGGCACACCCCAGTCCTGGTCGAAGGTCGCCGGTCTCGAGGACGTCTCCGGCATCGGTCGCTACCGCACGAGCATCGACCTCGGCACCGACTGGACCCCGGACGACGGCGCGTTCCTGGAGCTCGGCGAGGTCAACGACACCTTCCGCGTCCGCGTCAACGGCGAGCTGCTGCCGCCGTGCGACCCGATGGACCCGGTCGTCGACCTGGGCCACGCGCTCGTCGCCGGCTCCAACACGATCGAGGTCGAGGTCGCCTCGACGCTGCTCAACCGGCTGCGCACCGTCACCCCGTCGGTCTACGGCGTCGCGGCCCGGCAGAGCTACGGGCTCGCCGGACCGGTCCGGCTGGTGCCCTACGTCGAGAAGGTGGTCGCCGGATGAGCGCCGTGTCCCCCCGATCGGTCAGCGTCATGCTGAGACAGGAGTGAACCGTGGCAGCCTCGGGCGGCGTACGTCCTTCCACCGACCTTCCCACGGACGAGGTGGAGGTGCTGGCGCTGTTCGCCCGGGGCTACACGATCGAGCGGATCGCGCGGGAGCTGGGGGTCTCCGAGCGCACCGTGCGGCGCCGTCTGCGGGCGGCCGCGGACGCGTTGGGAGCGGGGACGAGCGTGGAGGCGGTCGTCCGGGCCGTACGCACCGGGCTCATCTGATTTGATGGCAACACCGACGAAGGAGGCATGCCGGATGCGAGTCGCGCTGATGGTCACCTGCATCAACGACGCGCTCTACCCGAGCACCGGGCAGGCGGTCGTACGCCTCCTGCGCCGGCTGGGCGTCGAGGTCGACTTCCCGCTGGCACAGACCTGCTGCGGGCAGCCGATGGTCAACACCGGCTATCTGGACGAGGCGGTCCCGGTGGTGCGTACGTTCGTGGACGCCTTCGCCGGCTACGACGCCGTGGTGACCCCGTCCGGCTCGTGCGCGGGCTCGGCGCGTCATCAGCACTCGATCGTGGCCCGCCGCTCCGGCGATCCGGCACTTCAGAAGGCCGTCGCGGAGGTCGGACCGAAGGTCTACGAGCTCTCCGAGTTCCTCATCGACGTCCTGAAAGTGACCGACGTCGGCGCCTACTACCCGCACCGGGTGACCTACCACCCGACCTGCCACTCGCTGCGGATGCTCGGGGTGGGGGACCGGCCACGCCGGCTGCTCGAGGCGGTCCGCGGGATCCGGTTGGTGGACCTGCCCGGAGCCGACCAGTGCTGCGGCTTCGGCGGCACCTTCGCGGTCAAGAACGCCGACACCTCGGTCGCGATGGGCGCCGACAAGGCCCGCCACATCCGGGAGACCGGCGCCGAGATCGTGGTCGCCGGCGACAACTCCTGCCTGACCCACATCGGCGGCGTGCTCTCCCGGCAGCGCTCGGGCGTACGCGCGGTCCACCTCGCCGAGATCCTCGCCTCGACCGAGGGGGCGGCCCGATGAGCGGGACCTTCGTCGGCATGCCGGCCTTCCCGACCGCCGCGCGCGAGGCCCTCGCCGACTCCCAGCTGCGCCACAACCTCGCCCACGCGACCGGCACGATCCGCGCCAAGCGGGCCAGGGTCGTCGCCGAGGTCCCGGACTGGGAGGAGCTGCGCCTGGAGGGTGCGGCGGTCAAGGAGTCGGCCCTTCGCGATCTCGACACCCAGCTCGTACGCCTCGAGGAGACCCTCACCGCCAACGGCGCGACCGTCCACTGGGCCCGTGACGCCGCCGAGGCCAATGCGATCGTCGCCTCGATCACGAAGGCCCACGCCGCCGAGGAGGTCGTGAAGGTCAAGTCGATGGTGACCCAGGAGATCGGACTGAACGAGGCGCTCGCCGAGGAGGGCATCGCGGCCTGGGAGACCGACCTGGCCGAGCTGATCGTGCAGCTCGGCGACGACCTGCCCTCGCACATCCTCGTGCCGGCCATCCACCGCAACCGGGCCGAGATCCGCGAGATCTTCCGGTCGAGGATGGCGGCCGCCGGCCGTCCGGCGCCGGAGGATCTGACGGACGAGCCGGCGGTGCTGGCCGCCGCGGCCCGGGAGCACCTGCGCGAGAAGTTCCTGCGCTCCAAGGTCGGGGTCTCCGGCGCCAACTTCGCGGTGGCCGAGACCGGCACGCTCGTGGTGGTCGAGTCGGAGGGCAACGGCCGGATGTGCCTGACCCTGCCCGAGGTGCTCGTCTCGGTGGTCGGCATCGAGAAGGTCGTCTCCCGCTGGGAGGACCTCGGCCCGATGCTCCGGCTGCTGCCGCGGTCCTCGACCGGCGAGCGGATGAACCCCTACACCTCCACCTGGAGCGGCATCACCCCCGGCGACGGCCCTCAGGAGGTGCACGTGGTGCTCCTCGACAACGGTCGCACCCGGGCTCTGGCCGACGAGGTCGGCCGGCAGGCGCTGCGCTGCATCCGTTGCTCGGCCTGCCTCAACGTCTGCCCGGTCTACGAGCGCACCGGCGGCCATGCGTACGGCTCGGTCTACCCGGGCCCGATCGGCGCGATCCTCAACCCGCTGCTCAAGGGGGTGGGCCACGACGACCAGGTCGACTCGCTGCCCTACGCCTCCTCGCTGTGCGGCGCCTGCTTCGAGGTCTGCCCGGTACGCATCGACATCCCCTCCGTCCTGGTCGACCAGCGCGCCCAGGTGGTCGACGCCCACCGGCGCGGGATGCCGAAGCCGGAGGCCGCGGCGATGAAGGGCGCGGCGTACGTCCTGGGGCGCGCGCGCCGCCTCTCCGCGCTCGAGCGCCTCACCGGTCTCGGGATGCGCTTCGCCCGCCGCTTCGGACCCGCCGCCTGGACCGGTGCGCGCGACCTGCCGGAGGCGCCGGGGGAGAGCTTCCGGGCCTGGTGGCAACGTACGGACGGCGGACGGAAGGACGACGCATGACCGACGCACGCACCGAGATCCTCGCCCGGGTCCGCCAGGCACTGGCCGACGTGGCGCCGGCGGCGCGACCGGAGGACGCTCCCGCCCCACGGGAGATCACCCGAGACGTCATCGACCTCTTCGCCGAGCGCGTGGCCGACTACCGGGCCGTCGTGGAGCGCTGCCCGGCCGCCGACCTCGAGCAGCGGATCGCGGACGCCCTCCCGCCCGGCGAGGTGGTCGTCCCGGCGGGGCTGTCGATCCGCGTCCCCGGCGCCGTCGTCGACGACGGCACGCTGACCGCCGCGGAGCTGGACCGGATCGCGGCCGTCGTCACCGAGGCCCGCGTCGGCATCGCCGAGACCGGCACGATCGTGCTCGACCACGCCCCCGACCAGGGGCGCCGGGCGATCTCGCTGGTGCCCGACACCCACATCTGCGTGGTCCGCGAGGACCAGGTGGTCGCCGACGTCCCCGACGCGCTCGCCGTCCTGGACCCGGCCCGCCCGCAGACCTGGATCAGCGGCCCCTCGGCCACCAGCGACATCGAGCTGGACCGCGTCGAGGGCGTGCACGGCCCCCGCACCCTCCACGTCCTGGTGATCGCCACCGACCGGTGACCGGATCCGGCCACTACCCTTCCCGTGCATGTGACGGCCGTCATAGTCTTCGGGTGCAGTGAAACGTATCAATCACGCTCCGGAGGACCCCCATGAAACTCCGCCTGGCCGCGATGGTCATCAGTGCCGTCGTGGTCTCGGCGCCAGTCCCGGCCGTGGCCGTCGATGGCGCCGCGGCCACCCATCTCACCGTCTCGCAGCTGTCCTCGCCGCGCGACGTGGAGGACCTCAGCTCGCCGCTGCTGGCCTGGCACGTTCCCTTCGCCGAGCAGAGCGCCTACCGCGTGCAGGTCGCGCGGATCAGCGAGGGCATCGGCGCCGCCGGGGTGTGGGACTCCGGTCACGTCAGGTCATCGGCGAGCAGCAACGTGTCCTACGGCGGCCCGACGCTCGAGCCCGAGCAGACCTACCAGTGGCGCGTACGCACGTGGGACGGTCGGGGAAAGAGCTCCGACTGGTCGAAGGTCTCGACCTTCACGACCGGACCCGGGCAGGACTGGGGCCAGGCCCAGCCCATCTGGCTCGCCCCGGCCCGGGCGACCACCTGGGGTGACGTCACCATCGACACCACCTTCCGGATCGCGACCCAGAACGCCACGATCGCCTTCCGTGCCCAGGACACGAACAACTACTACATGTGGCAGTTCCGCGGGGACGGGGTCAACGCCTTCGCGCCCCACAAGCGGGTCGGCGGGACCTTCACGCAGCTGGACTCGGTGCCGTTGCCGGAGCCGCTCGTGCGCGGGACGTCCTACCGGCTGCGAATCCAGGCTCAGGGGAGCACCATCCGCACGTGGCTCGGCGACACCCTCGTCGACACCCGGACGCTCACCGACTTCGCCGCCGGCACGGTGGGGTTCCGTACGGGCCGATCCGAGCGCAACGCGTGGGACGACCTGACCGTCACCTCGGCCACCGGCGAGGTGCTGTACGCCTCCGACTTCTCCGCCGGCGGAGACTTCGCCTGCGGCACCGTGTCGGCCGGCTGGCTCGAGATCGGCACCAACGCCAACTGCGTCTACGGCGTCGAGTCCCAGGACTGGGCATTCCTCCGCCACGAGTTCACCGTGCCGGACAAGCCCATCGCCTCGGCCACTCTCTACGCGACGGCGTCCTCGACGGCCCCCGGTCGGCAGTACGTCTACAAGGCCTGGCTCAACGGCCGGTTCGTCGGCCTCGGTCCGACGCAGCCGATCCGCGGCGAGGCCCGTTATGACGGATTCGACGTGACGGAGGCCCTGCGGCCGGGCGCCGACAACGCGCTGGGCGTGCTCGGTTGGTCGACCAGCGACCGGCGCTTCCTCGCTCGGCTCGTCGTGGAGTACGCCGACGGGACCCGTGACGTGGTCGCGAGCGGCCCGCACTGGCGGACCCGGTCCGGAGCGAGCGTCTTCCCCGCCGCCGGCAGCGTCGGGACCGGCTACTTCACGGCTCCGAAGGAGAACCTGCAGTCCGCCGACTGGCCGGAGGGATTCGCGGAGCCAGGCTTCGACGACTCCGCCTGGCGCGACGCCGCGGCACGCCCGGCCTTCGACGACCTGCGCGCCGCCCCGACCGCGAAGGTGGAGCAGCAGCTGAGGGCACCGGCCAGCGTGGTGGAGAAGGCACCCGGCCACTACTTCATCGACTACGGCCGGACGTGGATCGGTGGTCTCTCCCTGGACGTCGACGGCACGGCCGGCCAGGTGCTCGACCTCCGATTCGGCGAAGAGCTGTCCGCGCCCCAGACGGTGAGGCACACCATGCGGACGGGCAACACCTACCAGGACACCTGGACGCTGCGCGCCGGGGAGCAGCACCTGGAGACCTGGGGAATGAGGGTCTTCCGCTACGCCGAGATCATCGGCGCCCCGACAGGGTTGGGCACCGAGGACTTTCCCGCCCTCGCGCAGATCTATCCCTTCGACACCGACGAGGCGATCTTCGACTCCGCCGACGACGGCCTGAACCGGGTGTGGGCGCTCTCGCGCAACACGATCGAGGCGACCAACCACAACCTCTACGTCGACTCCTGGACCCGAGAGCGCGATGCTTACGAGGCCGACAGCTACCTGCAGATGATGGCCAACTTCTTCGTCTCCAGCGACCCGACGCTGGGGAACTATTCGCTGGAGTACCTGCTCACCGACCGCACCTGGCCGACCGAGTGGCCGATGTACACGATCCTGGCGTTCCACGACTCCTGGCAGCAGACCGGTGACACAGACGCGCTGGCGCGCAACTACGCGGCCCTGCAGGACAAGCTGCCCCTGGAGTGGGTGGAGCCGTCCACGGGACTCATCCGCAAGAACACCGGATCCAACGGCGCCAGCTCGTGCACCGACTGCGACATCGTCGACTGGCCGGCGTCGGAGCGCGACGGCTACGTCTTTCGCCCCTACAACACCGTCATCAATGCGATCGGCCACCGGTCGTTCCGCGACATGGCGGAGATCGCCACGGCGCTCGGCCGCGACGAGGACGCGGCGACGTACACCGCCGTCGCCGACCGGCTCCGGAACGCGGCCGACGACAGGTTGTGGGACTCGGCCAAGGGCGCCTTCCGTGACGGTCTCAACGCCGACGGCACCCCGATCCAGCACTGGGCGATCCAGGCCAGCGTCTTCGCGACGGCGTTCGGGCTCGCCCGAGGTGAGGTCGCGCAACGCGCTGCGGACTACATCGGAACCCGTGGCATGGCCTGCAGCGTCTACTGCGCCGCTTTCGTCCTCGAGGCCCTCTACGACGGCGACCGGGGAGATGTCGCGCACCAGCTGCTGACGAGCACCGGGCTCCGCAGCTGGCTCAACATGATCGCGAAGGGCGCCGGTGCCACCGCCGAGGCCTGGGACACCTCGCTGAAGTCGAACATGACCTGGTCGCACCCCTGGGCGGCATCACCGGCCTACAACGTGCCCCAAGGCATGTTCGGCATCGAGCCCCTGGTCCCTGGTTACGAGGAGTTCCGCGTCCGGCCACAACCCGCCGGGGTCCCGTGGGCACACGTCACCCTGCCCACCCTCCGGGGACGCATAGGCGCGGCGTACGCCACGACCGAACGCGGCACCGAGGTCGGCGTGAGCGTCCCGGGCAACTCCCGGGCCGAGGTCCTCGTGCCGTCGCCGTCCGGCGAGCAGGCGTTCCTCGACGGGCGCCCGGTGCCCGCGACCCGTGCGGGCTCCTACCTGGTGATCCAGGACGTGCCCTCCGGCTGCCATGTCATCAGCACGAGCCCGGGGGAGAGCCCGGAGGCCGAGCGGCTTCGCGCCGTCTGCTGAACCCGAAGGCTGTGGCCGGACCCGGCCGCAGAAACGTATCGATTCGCTCGGAGGAACCATGAAGCTCCGCCTGGCCGCCATCGCCAGCAGCGCCGTCGTCGTCACCAGCCTCGCGGCGGCCGTGACCCCGACCGGTGCCGCGTCGGCCAACACCGCGCCCGCCGCACCGGCAGGCCTGACCGTCGACGACCTCGCCCGCCCGCTCAACACCGACCTGACGCCGCGGTTCGGCTGGCTGCCCCAGGACAGCGACGCCAACGAGGTGCAGAGCGCCTACAAGATCGAGGTGCGCGACGCCGCCGGTGAGATCGTCTGGGACTCCCGCAAGGTCACCTCCGCGCAGCAGTCCTACGTCGACTACGCCGGTGAGAAGCTCGAGCCCGGCAGCCGCTACACCTGGCGGGTCATGACCTGGGACCGCGGCAAGCAGCCGTCACGCTGGTCGGCGAAGGCTGCGTTCGAGACCGGGCTCGGCGACACCGACTGGTCCGGCGCCAGCTGGATCCGGCGACCGCCGGGCACTGCGGACAACCCCGCGCAGGAGCGCGACGAATGGACCCTGGCCCGCACCGAGATCGAGGTCCCGGACGGCAGGATCGTCCGCGCTCGTAGTTATCTGGCTGCCAGCCACACCGCCGAGCTCTATCTCGGCGGCGAGCAGGCCGACCGGATGAGCAACTTCGGCTACCCGAGCGAGGGCTACTACCAGGCCGCGGACGTCACCGACCTGGTCACGCCCGGAGAGACCCTCGCCCTCGGCCTCGAGCTGCACTGGTTCAGCGGTGGCCAGGGCCGCGCCGCGGGCATCCCCGGCGTACTCCTCAAGCTCGTGCTCACCTACGCCGACGGCGAGACGACCACGATCGTCACTGACGGCTCCTGGAAGGTCCGCCGCGGTCCGTACGTCACCGTCGGCACTCGCAATGGCGAGGGCCTGTGGATAGAGCACCTCGACGGCCGAGCCGCCGAAGCGATCGGCGACTGGACCGCACCCGGTTACGACGACGCGGCATGGTCCGAGGCCGTCGTCCTCGGACAGCACCCGGTGGCGCCGTTCACCCACCTCGAAGGCCAGCAGACGAGGCTCGAGGAGACCGTCGTCCACCCCGAGCGCATCCTGCGAGCCGACGACGGCACCCCGGTCGCCGACTTCGGCACGATCATCCCGGCGCGTCCCGGCGTCCACTTCGACCAGGGAACGGCCGGGCGCCAGGTGCCGATCCGGGCCGGCTACGAGCTCGCTGACACCGGCCGGGTCTCGACCACGAGCCTCTCGACACAGAGCACCAACATGTCCTTCCCCTACACCCAGGCCGCCGGCGCACAGGACTACCAGGCGGTCGGCCACCTGGGCTTCCGCTACCTCGAGATCCCGGGCGCGGGGGAGGAGATCACCGCCGAGGACGTGACGGCGACCGTCGTCCACAGTGCCTACGACGAGGATGGCGCCGCGACCTTCGAGAGCTCCGACGAGACCCTCGACGCCGTCTGGGACCTGATGGACCGGTCGCTGCGCTACTCGGTCCAGGAGACCTTCGTCGACACCCCGACCCGTGAGCAGGGTCAGTTCCTGCACGACACCGCCAACATCTCGGTCGGCCTGATGACGTCCCAGCGCGAGCGGGTCGCGTCGCGCCAGGCGATCCGCGAGTTCCTGCTCAGCCAGGAGCGCTACTGGAGGACCGGCAACGACGCCGGCCGCTACAACGCGGTCTACCCCAACGGCGACGGCAAGCGCGACATCCCTGACTTCACCGAGGTCGTCCCCGACTGGATCTGGCGCTACTACCTCGAGACCGGCGACAAGGCCGTCCTCGCGGACGCCTACGACAACCTCACCGCCACCGCCGGCTACATCCGCCGCCACATCGCCACCAGCGGGCCCACCCAGGGCCTGGTCACCAACCTCTCCGGCGGCTCCGGCCAATATCTGTACGGCATCGTCGACTGGCCCGCCCACGGCCGCTTCGGCTACGACATGACCACCGCCGCCCGCACCACGGTCAACGCGCTCGGCGTCGACGTGCTCCGCAAGGTCGCCCTGATCGGCGAGGAGCTGGGCCGTCCGGACGCCGAGGTCGCCTCGCTGCGCGACGATGCCGACGCCCTCGCCACCCGGATGAACCAGACCCTGCGCAAGGCCGACGGCACCTACGTCGACGGCCTGCTCGCCGACGGCACCCAGTCCGCGCATGCCGGCCAGCACGCCACCTCGTACGCCATCGCCTTCGGCATCGCCCCGGCAGCCGACGTCCCCGCGCTCGGTGAGCACCTCGCGGGCATGGGGATGAAGCAGGGTCCGATGACCGCCCATGTGCTGCTCGAGGCTCTCACCGAGGCGGGTGCCGACGAGAGTGTGCTGAGGCTGCTCACCAACGAGGACGACTTCGGTTGGGCGGGCTGGCTCGCGAAGGGTGGCACGTTCACTCCCGAGGCCTGGGAGCTGAGCGGCTCGGCCAACAGCGCCTCGCACGGCTGGGGGTCGCGCGGCATCGTCGACATCGCCGAGTCGGTGCTCGGCATCCGCACCACCGCGCCCGGCGCGGCCGAGGTCGAGCTCGGTGTACCGGCCACCGGCCTGACCCACGCCGACGGCTCTGTGGTCACCCAGCGTGGCCGCGTCGCCTCCGCCTGGACCCGGACAGCCGACGCCGTCACCCTCCGCGCCACGGTCCCGGTCAACGTCACCGCCGTCGTACGCCTCCCTGAAGGCTCCTACCTGGCCGTCGGCCCCGACGGGACGGCCCCCGAGCTCCTCGGCACCCAGAACGGCATCACCTCCTACCGGATCGGATCCGGTGCGTGGACCTTCACGAAGGGAGCCTGAGCAGCCGATGACTCCGCTAACCTGCCGCAATGCGCCGAATCGCCGCGCTGGCCGCGGTTCTCCTGCTCGGGCCGATCCTGGCCGCCTGCGGCACGGACGAGCCGCAGAAGTCCGAATGGCCCGACGGGCTGACCGCCTACCTCGACCAGACCCGGCTGCAGCGCAACACCGGTGAGGCGTTCGTACGCCTCATCAACGACACCGGCTCCTCGATCGAGGTCTCGCGCCTCGAGGTGAGCAGCGACCGGTTCCGGGCCGGATGGAAGGGCTCGGAACCGGTCGACCCCGAGATGGACTTCGACTTCGACATGCCCCGCGGAAAGTGCGGCGAGGGCGGCGACGCCGACCTGACGATCACCTGGCGCGAGACTGGCGTGGCAGGGGAGTGGCGCACCAGCACCGGCACCGCCGAGGACAGGTACGCCAACATCGACCGCCTCCTCGACCGCGACTGCGCCGAGCGCACCCTGACCGAGGCGGCCGAGATCACCGTCGGCGAGCCCCGCGTCGAAGGCGAGGGCAAGCGGAGCGTCTTCGTCCTCCCGGTGACCTTCGCCCCGACGGAGAAGGCTCCGGAGGTCACCTTCGCCGGCTGGGAGGGCACCGTGCTCTTCCAGCTCGCCGCCGAGACACCCACCTGGCCGCGTTCGGCGCCGCACCCGATGACCGGCGAGCCAACCACGCTGGAGCTTCGGGTCCTGCCTGCCCGGTGCGACCCGCACGCCCTGGCCGACGACAAGGTCGGCAGCCTCTTCCGGGTCCACGTCGGTGGTCCCGGCGTGCCCGAGGAGGCGGCCTACTTCCTACCGCTCAGCAAGCCGCAGAAGGCGGCGCTCTACGACTTCCTGCCCGGCCACTGCGGCTGGGAGTGAGGCGCCTCAGCCGAACAGCGGCCCGAGCGCGGCTCGGGCGAGCAGGAACCCGACGATGCCCACGGCCCACGCGGTCGCGCTCGCGGCGTGCTTGACCAGCCAGCCGTCGAGGAGGGCCAGCGGCCGCGCCACCAGGGGCGCGGCGAGGACGCGCGCGGCGGTGAGCAGGAGCGCCGGCGCGATCATCATCGCGCAGTAGCCGAGCACCCACAGCCCGGACACCGGCCAGTCCGGCCCCTCGGTCCCGATGATCCCGATCGCGGCGAGGTAGGGGAGCATCGAGGCGGCCTCGACCAACCCGGCAAGCACGGCCAGCGCGGCGAGGGCGGAGGCCGAGCCGGACTCCGAGGCGACTGCCCGCTCGCGCCAGCGGAGCATCCGGCGCGATGGCTCCGGGACTTGCTCTGCCGCCGGACCGGGCGGATCCAGCCTGAAGCTCAACGCGAACAGTCCGGCCCCTACGAACAGCTGTCCCCACAGGAACGGTCGCGAGTCGCTCAGCCCAGCGAAGGTGTCTGCGACCGCGGAGCCTCCCAACAGGATCCCGACGCCGAGCAGCGCGTAGAAGCCGGCGAGCGCCCCCAGATAGATCAGGATCCGGCCGGGCCGCACCCGGCCGGGCGCCATCAGCAGCCAGACCGGGATGAGGAGGGTGCCGAAGCTGGTCGAGTCGATCAGCGCCAGCACCGCCAGTGCGACGTACGTCGCCGTGCCGCCGAGATCGCCGGTCAGTGGGCCGAGGTCGATGTCCATGCCCCGAGCCTCGTACGCGCGGTGTCCACCGGGCGTCGGCCGAACCGGTGATCCTTCGAGGCGGGGATACATCCTTCGGATGACCCCGGAGCGGCGGCGTACGTGCTGAGATGGTGTCGTGGACCGCCCGACCCTGCTGCAGCAGCTGCCCGCGGCGCTTCTCGGCGGTGGCACCAGTCTGCGCGCCGGGGACCGGCGCCTGGCCTGGCTCGATGCCGGCGTCGTCCTCGTCGCCGGCATCGCGCTCTACGCGCTGGGCCAGGTGGGGACCGTACGCGGCCTGCACCCGTTCGGCCTCGGCTCCGACAACGCTCCGTCCTGGTGGCATCTGCTCCCGCTCGCGCTCGCGGCCGGCGCGCTCGTGCTCAAGCGTCGCCGGCCACTGGCCGTCATGGCCGTGGTCGCCCTCTGCGCCGGGGCGGATCTGCTGATCGGGGGCAGCGTCGCGATGGTGGTGGTGCTCTGGGACGCCCTCTTCGCGGTCCACCTGCACGGATCGCTCCCGGCACGCCGCCTCACGACGGGGACGGTCGTCACGGTCATCGCGGCCGCTGTCATCGCCGCCGCGGCGGCCACCTCCGACCCGCGCACGCCCGCCGTGCTCGCGCTCACCCTCGTGGCGCTCGTGGTCACGCCGATGTGGTGGGGAGACAACGTACGTCAGGGCAGCGAGCTCGCCGACGCCGCCGACGACCGTGCCCGGCTCGAGCGTGAGCGCAGCGCCGCGCTGCTGCGCCTGGCCGACGCCGAGCGGCACGACGCGGTCAGGGCGGAGCGCTCCGCGGTCGCCCGCGACCTCCACGACGTGGTGGCCTCGCACCTGTCGGCCATCGCGCTCACCTCGGGCGCGGCGCTGGCCGGCGATCAGGACCCCGAGCGGGACCGGGCGGCGCTGCGGTCGGTGCGGGCCGAGAGTCTGGCCTCCCTCGACGACATGCGTGCCATGATCCGCGTGCTGCGTGCCGACGAGCAGCTTGGGGAGGCCGAGGATCTCACCGCCGCCTTCCGTACCGCCGACCTCGGCCCGGTGCTGGAGCAGGCCCGGCTGGCCGGTCTGTCGCTGCGGATCGAGGACCCCGGAGGTCTGCTCGACGGCGCGGACCACGCGCTGCCGGTGGCGGTCGACCACGCCGTCTACCGGATCGTGCGCGAGTCCCTCACCAACGTGCTCGAGCACGGTGGCGGCACGGCTGACCTGCGGCTGATCCCCGGAGACGCCCTCGAGGTCGAGGTGAGCGACGAGGGCGGCGCCAAGGCCCCCGCCGTCGAGACCGGGGTCGGCACCGGCACCGGGCTGGTCTCGATGCGCGAGCGCGCCGAGGCTCTCGACGGCACCTTCGAGGCCGGCCCTGCCGGCAGCGGCTGGCGGGTCCGCGCCGTGCTTCCGCTGCCCGCGGCGACCGTAACCACCACGAGCGCCGACAGCGCGCCGGAAAGACGTACGAGCGCGTGATCCGAGTCCTGCTCGCCGACGACCACGCCGCCATCCGCGCCGGCCTGCGCATGCTGCTGGCCACCGCCGGCGACATCGAGGTGGTGGGGGAGGCCGCCGACGGCGCGACCGCGGTCGCCAACGCCCGCGCGCTGCGTCCCGACGTCGTGCTGATGGACGTACGCATGCCGGGCACCGACGGCGTGACCGCCACCCGCCAGGTCGTGGAGGAGGGGCTCGCCGACGTACTCGTGCTCACCACCTTCGACCTGGACGAGTACGTCTTCGGCGCCCTGCGAGCCGGAGCAGCCGGATTCCTGCTCAAGTCGGCGGAGGCCTCCGCGCTGATCGACGCGGTCCGGCACGTCGCCGCCGGTGACGGCGTGGTCGCCCCGGAGGTGACCCGCCGGGTGCTCGCCGAGCTGAGCAGTCCGATGCGGCCGTCCGCGGCTGTCACCGAGACGCGGCTTCCCGCCGATCTCACCCCGAGGGAGCGCGACGTGCTGGCGGCCCTGGGTCAGGGTCTGTCCAACGCCGACATCGCCGAGCGACTGGTGATCTCCGAGGCGACCGCGAAGACCCACGTCTCCCGGGTCCTGGCGAAGCTGGCGGTCAGCTCGCGGGTCCAGGCGGCGATCGTGGCACGCGAGGCCGGCGTCGTCTGAGCCGCGGCCACCGCCGAGAGTTCACCGGTTCGTGACCTCGGGAGCCCCCATCGGGGCGAACCAGGTAGCAGAATTACCTGCGTCCGTAACGCACAGTCTGGAGGATTCATGTCCGGGAAGAACCGCTCCGTGCTCACCATCGTCAAGCTGCTGCTCGCAGCCCTCGTCGCCACCACCGGCCTGTTCGGCGCCAGCGTCATCTCCGCCCCCGCCGCGCAGGCGGACTGGGCACCCAGTTGCACCCACTCGGGCTGCGCCGAGGCGCTCAGCTCCAACCGCACCTGGGCCTCCTTGGGCTACCCGTCCTCCCGCGGGTGGTACGACTGGCCGCCCACCGGCACCTGCAACTTCGCAGGGGGCACCTACAACAACTACGAGGGCGAGCTCCCCACGGGCCACTCCTACCTCGAGTTCGACGTGACCCCGCGCGAGTGCGGCGCTCCGCGCCAGTCCTACCGCATCGTCCTCGACCGCACGACGGGTGATGTCTACTTCACTCCGGACCACTACGGCACCTTCTACTTCCTGACCTGACCGGTTCTCCGGAAGGTCGCGGACGGGCCTCTGACCTGGGCGAACACCTTCGTGTCCTACCCGGGTCAGAGGCCCTTTCGTACGCCACGTGCAACCTGAGACCCCACTGAGACGTTCTGGACACGACGCCGAGGATCGCGTCGGGCCTGGGAGCCCGCCGTACTCTTGGTTCGTTTGTGACCGCGGGAGGGGACATCTTGAGCTGGCAGGGCAATCCGCCTTACACACCCACGCCGAAGCCGAAGAAGAAGCGGGTGAGGAAGGTTCTGAAGGCCTTCTTCGTGCTGATTCTGGTGGGCGCGCTGATCGGCACCCTGGGTGTCATCGTGGCCTACAACGCCATCCCGATCCCCAACGCCAACGCGGCCTACGAGAAGGAGACCTCCTTCGTCTACTACCGCGGTGGCAAGGAGGAGCTCGGCCGCTACATCGCCGACTCCCAGGACCGTGACTCGCTGCCCTTCGACGAGATCCCGCAGCTGATGAAGGACGCAGCGGTCGCCGCCGAGGACCGCACGTTCTGGAAGAACAGCGGCATCGACATCAAGGGCATCGTCCGCGCGCTGGTCAACAACAACACCGGCGGCACCCAGTCCGGCGCCTCGACGATCACGCAGCAGTACGTCAAGAACCTCTACCTCACCCAGGAGCGCACCTACACCCGCAAGGTGAAGGAAGCGGTCATCTCGCTGAAGATCAGCCGGCAGAAGTCCAAGGAGGAGATCCTCGCCGGCTACCTCAACACCATCTACTTCGGCCGCGGCGCCTACGGCATCGAGGCCGCGTCGAACGCCTACTTCGACAAGCCGGCCGCGAAGATCAACCTCCGGGAGGCTGCCGCGCTGGCCGCCATCCTCAACGACCCCAACGACCTCGACCCGAGCAACGGCGAGGAGGCGGTCGCCGAGCTCGAGGGCCGCTACCGCTACGTCATCAACTCGATGGTCACGATGGGCATGGTCGACGCCGCCGAGGGGGAGAAGGCCAAGGCCGCGCTGCCGAAGTTCAAGAAGCCGCGCTCCGACAGCCGCTACGGCGGCCAGAAGGGGCACGCGCTCAAGCTCGTCCGCGACGAGCTCCTCAAGCTCGAGGACGAGCAGGGCGCCCCGCTGGTCACCGAGGACGAGATCAACGGCGGTGGGCTGCGGATCACCACCACGCTGACCAAGAAGACGATGAAGACCGTGGAGGACGCGGTCAACGACGTACGTCCGGAGGACAAGTTGGCGTACGTCGAGGGCGACGTCTCCGACGAGCTCCACGTCGGCGCGGCCACCGTCGACGTCAAGACCGGCGCCCTGCGCGGATTCTACGGCGGCCAGGACTACCTCGACTCCCAGATCAACTGGGCCGCGAGCAGCGCCACCATGGCCGGGTCGACGATGAAGGCGTTCACGATGGCGGCGGCCCTGAAGGCCGGCTACTCGCTCAAGGACACCTGGGACGGCAACTCTCCCAAGGACTTCAATGGCCTGCCGATACGCAACTCCGGCCAGAGCGCCGCCGACCCCTACGGCCACAGCTACGGCGCCAACGTCAGCAGCCTCCAGGCGATGGAGGACTCGATCAACACCGCCTTCGTGGAGATGTCCGACTCGCTGCCCAACGGCAGCAAGGACGTCTACGACATGGCCGTACGCGCCGGCATCCCGCGCGGCGACCGCAGCGACGCCAACTACCCGGGCATCCCGAGGAAGTCCGGCGGCGACATGCGCCCCGACAACTTCCTGCTCACGCTGGGCAACTCGACGGTCAGCCCGATCAACATGGCCAACTCCTACGCGACGATCGCCAACCGTGGAGTGCACAACGACGTCTTCGTCGTCTCCAAGGTGGTCGACGCCGACGGCACGGTCCTCTACGAGCACGACGACACCGAGACCAGCCGGCGGGCGATGGACGAGGACGTCGCCGACGACACCTCCTACGCACTCCAGCAGGTCGTCTCCAGTGGCACCGGCCAGGCCGCCAGTGCTGTGGTCCAGCCGGCCGCGGGCAAGACCGGCACCGCGACCAACGACAAGGACGAGGTCTCCTCGGCCTGGTTCGTCGGCTACACGCCACAGCTCTCCACCGCCGTGGCCTACAGTCGCGGGCAGGGCAGCGGTGCCCTCGACGGCTGGCTCGACACCTTCTTCGGAGCCGACTACCCGGCCGACACCTGGGTCGAGATCATGGGCCCGCTGACCGACGAGCTCGACTACGAGCAGTTCCCCGAGCCGGCCTGGCTCGACGGCGACGCCCCTGAGGAGGGTCACGCGCCCTACGTCCCGCCGAGCCCGGACCCCGAGCCGACCAAGGAGCCGTCGCCGTCGAACACCCCGTCGCCGTCCCAGACGCCGACGCCTACTCCGACGCCGACCCCCACTCCGACGCCGACCCCGACCCCGACGCCGACCAAGTCGCCCGGTCCGCCGGATCCTGATCCCGAGGACCCGTCGACCGAGCCCGGGCCGTTCTGAGGCGGCTTGGGGCCGCATCAGATGACGTGTCAACGCTTGCTGGGGGACCTCACTTCCCGCGACGCTGCTCGACACGGTTAGATAGAGCCCGTGTCTGTGATCGCCCCCGTTGACGTCCACGATGACACCGCTCTGAAGGCTTGGTACGCCGTGGAGGCGGCATCGATGGCCTTCGACCGACCCTACGCGTCACATCGCACCTACGAGGCGCTGGCCAACTCGGTGCGAATGCCGCACGACCACGGCCGCCGGGTCCTGCTCGCCGCGAAGGAGCAGGGCGAGACCATCGGCATCGCCGAGCTCGATCTCCCCGAGGAGGAGCGCAGCCACGTCGTCGAGCTCGGGATCCATGTCCTTCCCGTGCACCGCTGGCGCGGGGTCGGCACCGAGCTGTGGCGAGCCGCCGATGACGTACGCCGCACCAACGGCCGCACCCTGACGACCGCCGAGGTGACCATCCCTCCGAAGTCGTCCCTGGCCTTCGCGCGGGCACTCGGCTTCAAGTCCGTACGCCGCGAGGACCACCTCGCCGCCGACCTCCCGCTGCCGCACAAGCCCTTCAACGTGCTCGGCTACGAGATCCTGATGTGGGAGGACCGCACCCCCGAGGACCTCCTGGCTCAGTTCGTCGGCCTGCGCAACCAGATGGGCAAGGAGATGCCCGGCAAGTCCCAGGAGGACATGGTCGCCCACACCGCCGACCGCATCCGTTCGGCGGAGAAGAGCACCGCCCGCTCCTACGACCGCATCACCGCCGCTGCCCGCGAGATCCTCACCGGCGAGCTGGTCGGCTACTCGGTCATCTTCCTGGCCCACGGCAGCAACGAGGCCATCCAGGACGACACCTTCGTCAAGTCCGCCCACCGTGGCCACAAGCTCGGCCTGGCCCTCAAGGTCGCCACCCTCGCCGCCGTCCAGCGCGACCACCCCGAACGCACCAGCATCCACACCTGGACCGACCCGTCCAACGACGTGATGCAGCGCATCAACCGGCAGTTCGGCTTCCGCAAGATCGAGCTCATGCACGAGGTCCAGCGCACCGATCGTTGGTAGGCCGTGCGGGGCTCGAACCCGCGACCCAAGGATTATGAGTCCTCTGCTCTAACCGACTGAGCTAACGGCCCGGGCAGATCCTAGCGGCACGACGCGGAGACTACGCACGCACTACGTGGCTTCGTCGTCATCGGGGAGCGCCTGCTCGATCCGCTTGCGCGCAGCCTCCTCCTGGCCGTCGACGGCGTGGGCGTACACCGTCAGCAGGACCGACACGCTGTGGCCCGACCACATGGCCGCGAGCGGCGGTGGGGTGCCGGCCCGCGAGCCAGTTCGAGACGGCGGCGTGCCGCAGGTCGTACGCCCGGCGTGCTCGCGGCGACTTCTGCTCGTCCTCGGTGAACGCTTCCAGCTCTACCGAATGACTTGCTGGGAGTCGCGGCCGGACGGAGTGCGGACGTTCTTCGCGAACGGGTCATTCGCCCAGTACGCGCTTACGGTCGATCTCCTCGAGGCCGAGACACTCGCGGCCGTTCAGACTGGGGGAGCGGCGCTCCCGCTGCGCGACCTGATGATGCCGACCGTCGACTCGGGGCTCGACCCGGGCTCGCGCAACTGCATGGGCGGCGCCCCCGCCCTGACAGCCTTCGCACGGCGGGCGCAGGGCGCACGCCCGGCCGACTTCGCCCTCCTGATCCAGGAACGTGGCGCAAAGGTGCACAACGCGTCACGGCGGCTCGCCTCATACCGAAGTGCTTCCACGAGCCGACATCGGAACCCACCTGGGACGTCAGCGTCGGAACGTCGCTCGCGAGGGAGCTCGAGGAGGAACTCTTCGGCAAGCCCGAGGTCGACACCACTCTCGACACCGCCGGACCGTCGACCCGATGCGCTCGGATCTCCTTACCGGCCCGATACGCTACCTGACCGAAACCAGCCCTGCCGGCTGGTCTATGGAGTGCACCGGCTTCGGCTTAAACCTTCTCACTGGAAACTATGAATTTCCGTGTCTTGTCGCAGTGCACGACGAGGGTTTCTGGCACCGTTGCGGAGGTGACGTCGAGAGCAACTGGGAGTCTGAGCGGATCACCCTCGTCTCCTCCTAGGATGAGGCCGGCCTTCGATCCCTCGCTCGCAACCCGGCCTGGTCGGACGAAGGCCTCTTCGTCTACGTGCTAGGTCTGAGACGTCTCCACGAGCCGCACCCCAAGCGCGTAACGCTGCCCCACTTCGAGATTGGATTCACCCAGTGACGACCGCGACCGGCAACGCGTACGACGACGGTGCAGAGCGCCGCGGCTGGCTCATCGGACACTTCATCGACCCCGAGACCAGCCCTCTCCATTCCACCGACGTCGAGATCAAGTGGGGCACGCACCAGGCAGGCGAAGAGCGCCACGAATGGACCGTCGCCGCGGAGGAGGTCCGCACGACCATGGTGATGCTCCTCCGCGGCCACTTCGCGGTACGCCTCCCCGACGGTGACCAGGAGATGAAGCGTGACGGCGACTTCGTCGTCTTCGGGCCGCGCACTTCTCACTCGTGGCAAGCGTTCGATGACTCCATCGTTCCAGACTCCATCGTTCCAACTGTGCGCTGGCCGTCGGTTGTTGAGTCGTCCTAGGTGGGTTGCGCCGGTGCGTCGAGATTCGGGCATTCCCGAGGAGATCACAGCTGAGGCCAAGCCGTCGAAGGCGACTGTGTCGGTAGTGCTCGGAGCTGCCGTGGTGATAGCTGTGGGCGTAGTTGTTGCGATCTGGTCCGGTGGGGGGTTCGAGCCGGAAGAACCGATTGGAGAGTTCATCGGCACCGAGGAGACGGGGGTGCCTAACCTACGCGGCGCAGTGACTCTAGGGATCGCTCTCGGTCTCGCCTGCGGGCTCTTTGTACTGACCAGGCTGACGATGAGCGCCGAGCAAAGGTTGCTCATAGAACGGGCGCGTGACCAGATCGCCGAGGCCGACGCCCAGGTTGTTGCGGAGGAAGGATTCGCCGCGATCTGGCGAGCGTCGCATACCCGCCTCGACTTCTACCATGAGCTCGCGATGGAACAGTCGAAGCGAAGCTTCTTCTTTGGGATCGCCGCCGCTGCATTGGGGCTGGTCGCTGCCGTTGCATGCGCAGTGATCGCGGCGAGTGCAACGTCACTCACTGGCGCGCTTGCGGCCGGCGGTCTCGGCGCGCTGACGACTGCTTTGAGCGGCTACATCGGTGCGACCTTCATGCGGTCCTACGTGCTCGCGTCCCGTCAACTGCGCGCGTACTTTGAACAAGCCGCGGAGGCGTGGCGTTACCTGTCTGCTGAACGGTTGGTTGAGCAGATTCAGAGCGCTGAGCGCCGAGACGAAGCAGTCGCAGAACTCGCGATCCGTGTTGTCGACGGAGCAAGGATGAGAGCAACCCCGGTTGCCCATGGCGACGAGGAACGATCACTCGGGGTGGACCATGATGTGTGAGGTGACTCGACGATCCTAGGAAACCTCAGGCGCATTCTCTCGGCGGCCTTACGAATGTTGAGTGAGCGGGGTGTAAATGCTCGGCATGGTGCGCGGCGCCGGATCCGTTTGCCTAGATACTCTAAGACGCGTTAGCGCTGTGTCCCTTGGTCAGGGCCAGGAACCCTCCTACTAGGCCGCAACCAATGTTGTTAAAAGTCAGACCTACCAACTCAATGACCTTCGTCATAAACATCCATCCCTTCGCCGCAATTTCTTCTTTTCTCGAGAACCGGTTCTTGAGGCCGGTGATGTAGTGAGAGAAAAGAGGCGCAGCAATGAGAAGTGCCACAATCGCGACTCCAGCGATGGACTCGAACCACCAGCCAGACCCAAGCCAAGGGACACAGCGCGTAAATTACGCTAGCGCGGTCTCGCCGACTGTGGTGCCTTCGTGACTCGGGCCTACCAAAATTGGGGTACGCGCGTCGGTGGGGAGATCCCTAGCGGGTACGTCGAACCAGGTGAGGCGCCCATCGGTGCGTGCGAGCGTGAGGTCAAAGAGAAACCAGCCCTGGGCGACGTGGCTTGGGTCGCTCGTCAGCGGAAGGCCCGGGCTGTGACCCGCTACGGACGACACCGGACAACAGTGAGGCTCCTCTGCGACCATTGGAGCGCGACCTGGCATCCAGGACGGTAGTAGTACCCGCTGCGGGCGAGCCGAAGGTTTGATGCCGGTCTCGTTCCGCCGAGCTCTAGTCCGCGGGTTCGATCAGGTCGCCGTGCATCCAGCCTCGCCCGACATCCCAGTGCCCCGTGGCTGGGGTATGACTGGCGCAGATGACGAGGCCTCCCTTTCTGAGACACCGCCGTGATCACGCTTCGGCCGCCATTCGAGCAGGATTGCGGAGCACCAAGTGTGGCCGAACCGAACAAAGCAGTGCCTCGGTGGACGAAATCGCGAGTCCTTCGCAGCTAGTTCGGGGATCGTACTCACGCCACCACGATAGAGAATGTGTTCGGCAGTGGTGGTTGCGGGATCGGGTCCTTGGCCGTCATGCCTACCCAAGATGGGCGATGACCCTCTGTACAACGCACACTGCGGAGCGTGATCGTCCGGATCATCGCTCGCGTGTCCGTGACGATAAACGAGGTACTCGGGGAACTGCGCGCCACAGCGCTGGACGAGCGCGACAAGGGCGACAAGTTCGAGCGGCTGATCAAGGCGTACCTGAAGACTGATCCGGAGTGGGCTGCTCGGTTCTCTGACGTGTGGCTGTGGCCGGAGTGGCCCGAACGCCATGGGGTCGCGGATATCGGCGTCGACCTGGTCGCGAAGAACAGGGACCTAGACGGTTTCTCGGCGATCCAGTGCAAGTTCTACGAGGCTGGGAAGAAGGTCGCCAAGAGCGACATCGACTCGTTTCTCGCCGCTTCGATGCGACCGGACTTCGGCTTCACCCAGCGCTACGTCTTCGATACGGCGGGCGGGTGGTCGCACAACGTTGAAGCCGAGGTTCAGGGCGTGGTTCAGCGTGTGGACATCACCTACCTCGACGATGCTGCGATCGACTGGGAGCAGTTTCGCTGGGAGACCCCTGAGGTCGTCGTACCCACTGGAAAGAAGGTCCTACGGCCACACCAGGAGCGTGCTCTCGAGGACGTCTTCAAGGGGCTGCAGACCTACGACCGCGGAAAGCTCGTCATGGCCTGCGGAACCGGCAAGACTTTCACCAGCCTGAAGATTGCCGAGCACCTGGCCGGGGCTGGCCAGTCCGTTCTCTTCCTCGTCCCGAGCATCCAGCTGCTCTCCCAGACCCTGCGTGAGTGGATGGCTAACGCCGAGGTAGGCATCCGTCCGTTGGCGGTCTGCTCCGACGTACGAGTCGGTCGCAAGACCAGCACGGATGACGCTGACATGTCGACGATCGACCTGACCGAGCCTGCCACGACCGACGCCGACACCCTGATCGCTCGGCTCGGCGTCGGCAAGCACGCAAAGGAGCGGATGACGGTCGTCTTCTCGACCTACCAGTCGATCGATGTGATCGCCGGGGCGCAGAGGAAGGGGCTGGGGGAGTTCGACCTGGTCATCTGTGACGAGGCGCACCGGACGACCGGGGTAACGCTCGCCGGTGGCGACGACTCTGCCTTCGTCAAGGTCCACGACAATCAGGTGGTCGCGGCGAAGAAGCGGCTCTATATGACTGCGACGCCACGCGTCTTTGGTGAGGAAGTACGCCGTAAGGCCCAGGAGTCCGAGGCGATCCTCGCTGACATGAACGACGAGAGCCTCTTCGGCCCCGAGCTGCACCGGCTCGGTTTCGGCGACGCGGTCGAGGCCGATCTGCTGACGGACTACAAGGTCCTGGTGCTGGCCGTCGACGAGCAGTACGTCGCCGAGAACTTCCAGCAGGCGATGGCCCAGTCCGGCGAGATCAAGCTCGACGACGCCGCGAAGCTGATCGGCTGCTGGAACGGTCTGTCCAAGCACTTCCGCCGAGACGATACTGAAGACGTCGATCTAACGCCGATGAAGACCGCGGTCGCGTTCGCGAAGGACATCAAGACCTCCCAGCTCGCGGCCAGCAGCTTCCCGATCCTGGTCGACCGCGCGCTCCAGGACGAAGCTGGCGGACGCGCCGCAGTTCACGTGGAGGCTCGGCACGTCGACGGCACGATGGGCATCCATGAGCGCAACGGGCACCTGTCCTGGCTCAAGGACGAGAGCCCTAACGACGTCTGTCGGATCCTGACCAACGCACGGTGTCTGTCCGAGGGCGTTGATGTCCCCGCCCTTGATGCTGTCCTCTTCCTCACGCCACGTGGTTCGCAGGTCGATGTGGTCCAGTCCGTCGGCCGGGTGATGCGAAAGGCGCCGGGCAAGGAGCTCGGCTACATCGTGCTCCCGATCGTGGTCCCCGCCGGTGTGGCCCCGGAGGTGGCTCTGAAGGACAACGAGCGTTACAAGGTCGTGTGGCAGGTGCTCCAGGCGCTGCGGTCCCACGACGACCGCTTCCACGCCATGATCAACCAGATCGAGCTGAACAAGAAGCGCTCGGACCGGATGGTCATCGACAACGTCACCCCAGGTCAGGACGCTGAAAGTCGGGGAAAGGAGGGTGCCGGCTCGGAGCAGATGGCCTTCGACTTCGGCTTCGAGGGCTTCCGTGACGCGATGTACGCCCGGATCGTCCAGAAGGTCGGCGAGCGGAAGTACTGGGACACGTGGGCCAAGGACGTCACCGACATCGCGCAGAAGCATGTCGTTCGGATCAAGGGCCTGCTCGCCGACAAGGAATCGAACCAGGCCAAGGAGTTCGGCGCCTTCCTAGCTGGTCTGCGTGGCTCGCTCAACGAATCGATCACTGAGACCGATGCGATCGACATGCTCTCCCAGCACCTGATCACCCGTCCGATCTTCGAAGCCCTCTTCGAGGGGTACGAGTTCGCCAAGACGAACCCGGTCGCCCGGATCATGGAGCTGATGCTTGCCAGCCTCGACGAGCACCCGCTCGCCGCGGAGAACGCCCCGCTCGAGGCCTTCTACGATTCCGTACGCCGCCGGGTCGCCGGTGTCGACAACGCAGAGGGCAAGCAGCGGATCCTGGTCGAGCTATACGACAAGTTCTTCGCTACCGCGTTCAAGCGCACCGTGGACAAGCTCGGCATCGTCTACACCCCGGTCGAGATCGTCGACTTCATCCTCCGCAGCGCCGACGGCGTGCTCCGCCAGGAGTTCGGCCAGGGACTCACCGATGAGGGCGTCCACATCCTTGATCCGTTCACCGGCACCGGTACGTTCATGGTCCGGCTCCTCCAGTCCGGCCTGATCGAGCCCCACGACCTCGCCCGCAAGTACGCCACCGAACTACACGCCTCCGAGATCCTCCTGCTGGCCTACTACATCGCCACGGTCAACATCGAGACGACCTACGTCGAGCTCACGGGCGAGACCAAGGAGTACCCAGGTCTCGTGCTCACCGACACCTTCCAGTCCTGGGAGCCCGACGACACCCCAGACTTCGAAATCTTCGCCGAGAACAACGACCGCCTCCAGCGCGTCAAGGGCCTCCCCATCACCGTCATCGTTGGAAACCCGCCCTACTCGAGCGGCCAGGACAGCGCCAACGACAACAACGCCAACGAGAAGTACCCGTCCTTGGACGCGGAGATCCGGAAGACGTACGCCGAGCGGTCGAGGGCCACGAACAAGAACTCCCTCTACGACTCCTACATCCGCGCCATCAAGTGGGCCACCCTCCGGATCCAGGAACGCGGTGTGATCGCGTACGTCACCAACGGCGGCTTCCTCGACTCCAACACCGCCGACGGCATGCGCAAGACCCTCGCTGAGGAGTTCTCCTCGATCTACGTCTACAACCTCCGCGGCAACCAGCGCACCGCCGGCGAGCAGTCCCGCAAGGAGGGCGGCAAGGTCTTCGGCGGGGGCAGCCGAGCCACCGTCGCCATCACCGTGCTCGTCAAGGACCCGGCCAAGACCGGTCCCGCCACGATCCACTACACCGACATCGGCGACTACCTCACAGCCGAGCAGAAGCTCGCCAAGGTCGCTGCCGCCAGGGGAGTCGCGGGGCTTGAACCCGTGACTCACATCGCGCCCAACGAGCACGGCGACTGGCTCAACCAGCGCCGCGACGACTTCCCCTCCTTCGCACCAATCGGCGATAAGAAGACTCCCGCTTCGGCTGTCTTCGTGACGTACGGCGATGGCGTGAAGACTAATCGGGACGCGTGGGCGTATGGAACGAGCACTCGCGCGGTGTCAGGCAACATGCGTCGCCTGATCGACACCTACAACCGTTGTGTCGATAGCGGCGTGGAGTCCTCCGACGAACAGTTGATCAGCTGGAGTCGGGCGCTGCGAAACGACTACGGACGCGGTAGAAGGCACACGTTCGACCGCTCAGCGATCGTCACGAGCGCGTATCGTCCGTTCTTCAGGCAGCGCCTCTACTTCGCGCGCGCTCTTAACGACAGCGTGTCCCTCCAGCCGAGTTTCTTTCCTTCCGGTCATGCGAACTGCGGCTTTTACGTGACCGGGACAGGTGCTGGTGGGCCATTCACCACCCTTGCCATTGACGCGGTGCCTGATCTGGTCTTCCCCGGTGCCGGGAATCCCGGCCAGTTCTTCCCTCGTTGGCGCTACGAGCAGACCGACGGCTCAGGCATGCTCGACCTCGGAAACGAGGTGGTCGATGGATACCGCAAGATCGACAACATTACCGACGAGGCCCTGACGCGGTTCCGGACGGCGTACGCCTCCGAGACGATCACGAAAGACGACGTCTTCTTCTACGTCTACGGGCTGCTGCACAGCCCGGAGTACCGAGAGACGTACGCGGCGGACCTGAAGAAGATGCTGCCGCGGATCCCGTTCGTGCGGGACTTCGCCAGCTTTGCGGAGGCCGGCCGGAGGCTGAGCGAACTGCACCTGGGGTACGAGTCTGTGGAGCCGTACCCGCTCGACGGTCTTGACGTGGAGGCAGCCGGGGACCCGTACGACTTCTTCGCGGTCAAGGACAAGAAGATGGCCTTCGCAAAGGTGCGGGTAGGCGGGAAACTGGTCGCGGACCGGTCGACGATCAAGTACAACGACCGCATCACGGTGTCGGGGATCCCGGAGGAGGCGTATCGGTACATGATCGGCAGTCGGTCGGCGATCGAGTGGATCATCGACCGCTACTGGATCAAGACCGACAAGGCCTCCGGTATCGTCAACAACCCCAACGACTGGTCCCGCGAGGTCGGCGACCCGCGCTACATCCTTGACCTGCTCGCCCGGATCGTCACCGTCAGCCTAGAGACGATGAAGATTGTCGACGGGCTGCCGCCGCTCGACATCATCAACGAATCGGGAGATGAGAAGTAGATGGCCAAGTACGAAGTCAGGCAGACCGCCGTCGAGCAGCTGCTCGCCGACGTCAAGGCCGACCGGATCGCGATCCCGGAGCTGCAACGACCGTTCGTGTGGGACAGCGTCAAGGTGCGTGACCTCATGGACTCCCTCTACAAGGGCTACCCGGTCGGCTACCTCATCACGTGGCAGTCGGTGGGAGCCAAACTGAAGGGCGGCGATGTCGCTGCCTATCAGCAGATCCTGATCGACGGTCAGCAGCGCGTCACGGCCTTGCGGGCTGGCGTGGCTGGGCTCCCGGTGATCGACAAGCACTACAAGAAGGTCAGGATCACCATCTCCTTCAACCCGGTCACCGAGGAGTTCGCGACGCGCACGCCTGTGATCGAGAAGAATCCGCAGTGGATCTCGGACATCAGCGAGTTCTTCAACAGCGCCGGCACCTTCACCTTCGCGAAGAAGTATCTGGAGAAGAATCCGGAGGTCGACCCAGAGCGTTTCGAAGCCACCATCGGGCGACTGGCCGCGCTACGTACGGCCCAAGTGGGGATCATCTCCTTGGCCGACGACCTCGACGTCGAGACGGTCTCCGAGATCTTCGTCCGGATCAACTCAAAGGGCGTCCCGCTGAGCAGCGCCGACTTCGCGATGAGCAAGATCGCGACGTACGGCGACCGGGGGCGCAACCTGCGCAAGCAGATCGACTACTTCTGCCACCTTGCCGTCGCACCGCATGCCTACGACGACATCAAAGAGAACGACACCGAGTTCGCGGCCACTGACTACTTCAAGTCGATCGCCTGGCTGAAGGACGAGACCGACGAGCTCTACGACCCCGAGTACGGCGACATGATCCGTGTCGCCGGCCTGGTCGGGTTCAACCGCGGCAAGGCGTCGTCGATCGTCAGCGAGCTCTCAGGTCTCGATCCAGAGACGCGCAAGATCGACGAGAGCCGGATCCCTGGGGCGTACGACAAGCTCGAGGCCGCGCTCAAACAGATCGTCAGCAAGTATCACTTCGAGAACTTCCTGATGACGATCAAGTCGGCTGGTTTCATCGCCCCGGACATGGTGCGGTCGAAGAATGCGCTCAACTTTGCGTACGCGCTCTACCTCCGCCTCCGCCAGGACCCTGGGATGGTGGAAGGGGAGCGTAAGCGCATCGTGAAGCGTTGGTTTGTGCTCTCGACGCTGACGGGTCGTCACTCCGGAAGCTTCGAGTCGACCTGGGAGCAGGACATCCGACGCATCACCGAGCAGGGCGCTGCAAACTACCTCAAGCAGGTCGAGGAAGGCGTGCTCACCGACGGCTTCTGGTCGGTCACCCTGCCGAACGCGCTTGAGACTCCACGGACCACGAGCCCCTACTTCCAGACCTACCTGGCTGCGCAGGTATCGAAGGGAGCACGCGGGTTCCTCTCGAAGGGGATCACCGTCGCAGCGATGCTGGAGAACTCCGGCGACATCCACCACATCGTCCCCAAGGACTACCTGCAGAAGAACGGCTTCCCGAAGCAGGGCGACTACAACCAGGTCGCCAACTTCGCGCTCACCGAGACGTCGATCAACATCAGCATCAGCAACAAGCCCCCGATGACCTACATGGGCATCGTTGCCGCCCAGATCGAGACCGGAGAGCTTGCGCTCGGCGAGATCACAGAGACTGACGACCTAGCCAAGAACCTTGTGGAGAACGCCATTCCTGCCGACTTCGCGGAGGTGACCGCGGGTTCGTATCCGGAGTTTCTCGTCGCACGCCGCAAGATGATGGCGGCGGCTATTCGGGACTACTACCGGGCTCTTTGATCGGGCTCGCGGCCGACGCTGCACGCCCTGGGGATCGCGGACTGCTAGAGGTGAAAGCGGATCGCACGTACCTCGTTAACGATCCGGCGGACCTCGTCCTTGTCGTTGAGGGCATGGGCGGTGACGTCGGCGTACGGCTGCTCCCAGCGCCCGACGTATTGCCCGCTCTGGGTTGAGACCGTCACGGCGCAGACCCGGTTAGTCTCGCGGTCGATCGATGCGTCGATGATGTAGTCGCTCATGCAACCCATCATGGCCCCGACCACCGACAGTCTTACACGGCCGAGGCTTCGACGAAGTCGGCGCTGCACACGCCACAGACGATCGGCCCGCGCTCCACGACCGCGGCCGAGGCTCGGATCCGGCGGCCGGGGGAGCACTCGCAGACAAGCACAAGCCCGTTCTTCGGACGCCGCGAACCACCACCGATACCGCCTCCACCTGACGGACCACGCTTCCCGCCTCCAGTCGGCCCGACCGGAGCCGCGTCCTCGGTGTTGCGGAAGGCGACAATGGCCGACGCGAGCGCCTCGATCTCCTCGACGTACTCAACCGCGGTCCCCGGGGGCGAGCTCCATGCTGGACCAGCCGATCGTCGGTGCCTCCGTGATCGCGAGCCCGAGTTCCTCGCCGAGGAGCTTGAAGCGGTTGTTGTGGTAGCGGCCCTGCCGGCTGGTGTCCTTGATGCCGCGTACGTGAGCGACGCCGTGGGCCGCCTCGTGGAGGAGCGTTGCGAGCACTGGTTCAGCACCGCGGCGGAGACCTTCGCCGCCGACGAAGAGCTTGGCCAGGCCGACGGGGTCCTTGGTGTCGTACGCGATCCAGCGCTCGGCCGCGAAGCGTCCGAGCTTGAGGGCGCCGGCGGGTACGCCGATGCTGCCGGCGCCGAGGGTCACCACGACGTCCGGCACATTAGGGTGTCGGAGCTGGATGGCGGACCAAGTGGCATCGAGCGCGGCGACGAGCGCACTGGCGTCCAAAGTGGAGTTGACTCCTAGGTGTCAATCGATGAACGCTGGCGAGCGTATGACCGTCACCGGACAGTCGCCGGAGGCATGCGGCAGATGTGGTCCGCTCTTCACCAGGCGCTGGTCACCCGCCGCTCCTGAGGTAGAACCTGACGTCTACCCAGAACTCGGTATCGCACTCCATGAAGGCGCCCGGACTTAGCGCCGTCGCGCCGAGGATTGGCGGGTCCAGAGGACGATGTGGCCGCAGTTCGACTGGGTCGTCGTCCGATTCGTCGAGAGGGCCAACCTGCCGTCTCTTGGCGACGCCGATCGTGAAACCTAGGAGTTCTTTGTGGCCGACCTCCCGACCAGCACGCCCGGTTGGTATCCGGATCCGCATGACTCTACGAAACGACGGTGGTGGGACGGCACAACCTGGGGGCCATACGCACCAGACGAATCCAACTCGCAACCCACGAGTGCCCCGGTTCCGCCGCCGCCTCCTGGCTTTGGTCAGGCCGTCCCGCCGCCACCGCCTCCTGGCTATGGCCAGCCTGTCCCACCGCCTCCTAACTCTGGCCAGTTGAACCTGAAACAGCTTGGAACGGCCGGCCCTGCCGGGTCTTCTCCAAACCTGTGGCTGGGGTTGGCGATTGGTGCGGTCGTGCTCAGCTGGATCCCGATCCTTGGCCTTCTGCTCGGTGGGGTCGCACTATATTTTGCCAGCCAGGCCTTCAAGACTGGCTCATCTGGTCGCAAGCAGTGGGCGGCCGGCGTCGCTGTCCTTGCCATCATCATCGGCCTGAGCTCGACAGCCTCGGCGTTCTCGCCGTCCGATGACGAGTCGACCCCGACAGCTGACAGCACAACTACTGCAGAATCCTCGGAAGCCGTCCCGTCGCCCTCGAAAGATCCTTCCTCAACAGCGGCCGCGGCCGTCGAACCGTCGCCTACTCCGACGCCGAAGTCGAAGCCGAAACCGAAGCCGCTGAACATGCCTGACAGCGAGGCTAGGTTTATCAAGCATGTCACGGCCGCGTCGGACGATTACGACCAGGCAGCTACGGACCTACAGCAATCCCAAGTCGTCAAGAAGCGCAACCGGGCCATCTGTTCTGACCTCCCAGATGGAAACTTCGTCGACTGGGTCGGCGAGGTCAAGAACGTCGGAGCGAACGGCGAGGGCAAGGCTTACGTCGCCGTCGACATCGACGACAATATCCACGTTCAGACCTGGAACAACGCCTTCTCCGATCTGAGCGACAACACTCTGATCCCCGAGGAATCACCGTTCTTCGACACTCTCACGCAGCTCGTTCCTGGCGACAAGGTAACGATCTCAGGATCCTTCGTGGGTGAGTCAGGGTCCTGTGTCAAGACCAGCAACATGACCGAGGTCTTCGGAGTAGTGGACCCGCAGTTCATTGCCCGGTTCAGCAAGGTCGAGAAGAAGTAGACCCGACGGGCTGCTCACAGACGGCCGCCAGGCAGTCCATGTTCTTGTACGTGAGTAGGACGCGGACATGTTCGCAAGAACGTGGAACAAGTGCTCGATCTGGACATAATCGATTGCCTTCTGACCGGCGAAAACACTGCTCGGGGACGCTGACCCCGCGTGCGCTCGAGGAGCGTCTCGGCGGCGCCTTTCGGCATGATGAGTCCGCTGCTCTGACCGACTGAGCTAACGGCCCGCAGGGGAGCCTATCGGGACCCGACATGTTCCCGCGCTCAACCCTCGTCGTTGGCGGCGATCGTCCGGCGACGTACCGACGCCTGCGCGTCCCCTTCGGTGTCGTCGCGGGATCGCGAATTCGTGCTGCCAAAGGTATGCCCCGCCGCGCATCGGGTACCTCCCAGGGTACGTGGGTGGTTGGAGGGCCGCCCGAGGAGGGAGCACCAACATGTCTGTCACCACACGAGTGGGGACCGCTGTCGCGGCGGGTTACGTGCTCGGGCGGTTCAAGAAGCTTCGACTCGCCGTGATCGTCGGGTCGGCGCTCAGCAACAGCGCCGTCCGCGACCGCAGCCTCGAGCTGTTGAAGATCGGTACGCAGAGCCTTGGCGGGTCGTCGGACGTACAGAAGCTCGGGCAGCAGGTCAGCGGAAAGCTCGTCACGGCTGGTAAGGCGGCCGCGGTCGCCGCGGCAGCGAGCCAGCTCGACAAGCTCAGCGATCGGTTGCATGAGCGGAGCACGCTCTGGGGCGCTTCGTCATCCGACGAGGACGCCGACCAGGACGTCGACGAGGAGACCGACGAGGCTCCGGAGGACGAGGAGCCCGAGGACGAGTACGAAGACGAAGCCGAAGACGAGGACGAGGGCGAGGAGCCTGAGGACGAGTACGAAGACGAGCCTGAGGAAGAGCCCGAGGAAGAGCCTGAGGACGAGGCCGAAGACGAGTACGAAGACGAGGAAGAGCCCGAGGACGAGCCCGAGGACGAGGCGGACCAGCAGGACGAGGACGACGAAGAGGAGAAGCCGCGCCGGCGCGCGCGGAGCTCCCGTCGTCAGCGCGCAGGTGCGCCGACAGGAGGTGCCTGAGTCATGACGGAGCAGACACGCAAGAAAGCGACTTCCGGCACGGAGGACTCGAGCCTTCTGTCGCAGCTCCCCGTCGATCGGCTGCGCAAGGAGGTCCTGGGCCTCGGCCGCGCCTTCGGGAAACGGAGCCTGAGCAAGCTGGGCAGCGGCGTCGAGGGGCTCACCGACCGACTGACCGGCATCGCCGACGGTGTCCCTTCGATGAGAGGGGCGAAGGGATCCAAGGGTGGCTCGACCGTGAAAGCTGGGGCGAAGGCGGCCGTCGACAAGGTGACGGCTCCGGTCGGCAAGGTGAAGAACACCGCCGCCCAGGTCAAGGACACGGCGACTCAGGTCAAGGACTCCGTCGACAAGGTCTCGAGCGGTCTCAACAAGAGCGAGCAGCCCACCGGCAAGAAGCTCAAGGTGACCAACATCGTCGAGACGGTCGACGTACCCGTCAGCCGGGACGTCGCCTACGAGCAGTGGACCCAGTTCGAGGAGTTCCCGTCGTTCATGAAGAAGGTCGAGAACGTCACGCAGGAGGACGACCAGGTCGTGACCTGGCAGGCCCAGGTGTTCTGGTCCCACCGCACGTGGAAGGCCACCATCCTCGACCAGGTTCCGAACGAGCACATCGTCTGGAAGAGCGAGAGCGAGAAGGGACGCATCGACGGTGCGGTCACCTTCCACGAGCTCGCGCCGAACCTGACCCGGATCCTCGTCTCGCTCGAGTATCACCCCAAGGGCCTCTTCGAGCACACCGGGAACCTCTGGCGGGCCCAGGGGCGCCGGGTTCGCCTGGAGATGAAGCACTTCCGGCGTCACGTGGCCAACCACACGCTTCTCCACCGCGACGAGATCGAGGGGTGGACGGGCGAGATCCATGACAAGGAGGTCGTGGACGACGGTTCCGGCGAGGACTCGGAGAACGGGCAGAAGAACAGCTCCGAGAAGAGTCGGGGGCAGAGCGGGAGGACGAAGGCCCGTACGGCGAGCAGCTCCCGGAGCTCCGAGAAGTCGTCGGGCAGCACGTCGGGGTCCTCCAGCAACAGGTCTTCCGGGAACGGGTCGTCCGGTGCTCGACGGCAGACGAAGACGACTACCGCGAAGAAGACCGCTGCCAAGAGGCCGGCAGCCAAGAAGACAGCGGCGAAGAAGACCGCTGCCAAGAAGCCGGCGGCCAAGAAGACCACGACCACGCGGCGCCCGGCGAAGCAGAGCGCCAGCAAGCAGAGCACGAGCAGGCGTACGTCGTCCTCCGGCTCCTCCACGAAGGCATCCTGACCATGGCCGAGGACGACGAACGCCGTGTCCAGGAGCTCGAGCGCAGCGTCGAGGAGCTCATGGTGGAGGTCGATCGCTATCGGACCGCCACCGAGGACGCCTTGCAGCAGCTCGACTGGTGCATCGGCTACTTCGTCGGGTGCGGGAAATCCGGCCTGGCGAGGTCGCTCGGCGCCAACCGGGCCTACATCCGCAGGCACGTACTGAAGCGGGCCGAGCAACCCGTGCCCGCCGGCACCCCGGCAGAAAGCGACTGAGTCATGACCATCACCCAGCAGAACCGGTACCTCGACCGTCCGGCTCCGAGCAGCCTCGCCGACGTCATCGACACGATCCTCGACAAGGGTCTGGTGATCGACATCTATGTGCGCGTCTCGCTCGTCGGCATCGAGCTGCTGACGATCGACGCACGCATCGTGATCGCCAGCGTCGACACCTACCTACGCTTCGCCGAGGCGGCGAATCGGCTGGACCTCACCGACACCCAGACGCACGGCATCCCGGAGCTGATCGAGGGGGTGACCGAGTCCGGGGCCAAGGGGAAGACATCCGGCGCGATCGAAGGCGCCAAGGAAAAGCTGGGGAGCATTCTCGGCGGCGACGACGAGGACTCCGGCAAGGACGCCGACAAGGACGACGACGAGGACGAAGGTCAGGGTCGCAAGCAGCCTGCTCGGCGCACTCGGAAGAGCACGTCCAGACAGACCAAGGAGAAGGAGGACTGACCGTGCCTGTCCACATCTACGGAGTCACGGACACCTCGGTCACGATCCCCTCGGACCGGAAGGGACGAGCCGCACGTCCGCTGCGACGCATCGACGGCGATGGCCTTCGGGTGCTCGTCAGCGACGTGGACGCCGACTCGCGCGTCATGCGCGCGGACCTGATGGCGCACGCCCACGCCCTCGAGGCGATGGCTGCGGTCGGGACGGTGCTGCCCATGCAGTTCGGTGTCGAGATGCCGGACGACGACACCGTACGCCACGAGCTGATCGAGAGCCGGGGCGGAGAGATCCGCTCGCTCCTGGAGCGGTTCGACGGCCTGCTTCAGCTCAGCGTGTCGGTCGACCTGAACGAGGAGGAAGCCCTCCGGGAGGCGCTGCGGCGCGATCCGGATCTCGTCGCCCTGCGCGACCACGTACAACGCGCCGGCCCGGCGGAGCGGCCCTCGTCCGAGCTGCGCCTGGGCGAGGCGATCGCCGGTGCGCTGGACATGCTGCGGGCCGAGGTCGGCGACCGTGTCGTCGACGAGCTGGTCCCGGTCGCCCGGGCCGTCTCGCTCGGGGAGGCCCGTGGAGCGCTGCAGGCCGTCGAGGCCGCGCTGCTGGTCGAACGCGACCGACAGAGCGAGGTCGATGCGACGGTGACCACCCTGCGCGAGGACCTGGCGCCGTTGGCGGCCGTTCGCTACGTCGGCCCGCAGCCGCCGTACGCATTCCTCGATGCCGCGTCGTCGGAGGTGCCCGCATGGGGCTGATCAGCCAGCTGCTCACCCTGCCCATCGCGCCCGTACGCGGGGTGATCTGGGTCGGCGAGAAGATCCTCGAGGAGGCCGAGAGCCAGTACTACGACCCGGCCGCGGTCCAGGCCGCGCTCGACGACGTCGATGCCCGCCACCAGGCGGGTGAGCTGACCGACGAGCAGGCAGCCGCCCTCGAGGAGGAGCTCGTGCAGCGACTGATGGCCGGGGGCTGGCATGACTGACCCGTCCCTGTCGACGATCGCCGAGCACGTGCTCGAGGAGCTCGAGGCGCTGGTGGGCTGTCCAGCCGAGGGCGTGACCGCGATCCGTCGCGACGACGACGGCTGGATCGTCACCGCGGACATCCTCGAGCTCGAACGAGTCCCGGAGACCACCGACGTGCTCGCCTCCTACGAGGTCACCGTCGACAAGGACGGTGAGATCACCGGCTACCGCCGCGTCAACCGTTACCTCCGAGCCCAGGTGGACGACCGATGACCGAGACACCGCGTACGCCGGTCTTCGTCAACAACCGGCCCCAACCGTCTCCCCAGAACCTTGCCGACGTGCTCGAGCGCGTGCTCGACAAGGGCATCGTCATCGTCGGCGACATCCAGGTCAGGCTCCTCGACATCGAGCTGTTGACCATCAAGATCAGGCTCATGGTGGCCTCGGTCGACCGCGCCCGGGAGATGGGCATCAACTGGTGGGAGGGCGACCCGTTCGTCAACACGCTCGCGGACGATGAGAAGCAGGACGAGGAGCTCGACCTCCGCAGGCGCCTCGAGGCGCTCGAGCGCAGCGTCGGCGAACAGAGCCAGATCGTGGAAGGTGAGTCGAGCCGTGAGCGCCGCTGACCCGACCACCGTCGTCCATGCGTACGGCCTCGTGCACAGGCCCCGGACGCTGCCCGATCACGGGATCGCCGAGGCGGACCTGCGCACCATCGGCTTCCACGACCTCGACGTGGTCGTCAGCGATCTTGCTGCGGAGTCGTTCGGCGAGGCCGCGTGGGCGGAGCACGGCGAGGACACCCGCTGGGTCACGCCCGTCGCTTCGGCTCATCACGAGGTGCTCCAGGATCTGGTCGACCACGGGGACGTGCTCCCGCTGCAGCTGCCCGGCATCTACCCGAGCGACGAGGCGCTGGTCGCCGCGCTCGAGTCGAGCCGCACCCACCTCGAACGCGTCTGGCGGTTCCTGAGCGGACGCGTCGAGTGGTCGCTGCAGGTCTTCCCGACGTCGGCTCCGCGCGAGTCCCAGGCACCCGCGCCCAGCAGCGGCCGGGAGTACCTCGAGCGACGCCGGTCCCAGCAGGACGCGCGCGACGAGCAACGCGGACGGCGCGAACGCCTTCTGCCGAACACCCAGGAGGCGCTGGCTCGCGAGGCGGTCGCGAGCGTGGTCAGGGCACCGCTGGACAGCGCCGTGACCGGCCGCGAGGAGCCGATGCTGCTCAACAGCGCCTACCTGGTCCCACGTGAGAAGGAGCGGCGGTTCCTCCGGGTCGCGGAGGAGCATCACAATCAGCTGGTCGTCGACGCGGGCATGCGCGTCGAGGTGAGTGGGCCGTGGCCGCCCTACAGCTTCGTCGGCGCGGGGGAGCGGCGCGATGACGATCTGACCGGGACGGTGTCGTGACGCTCGAGCACTCTCCGGCCCTCGACGAGACGTCGCTCGTCGACCTCGTCGACCGTCTGATCGACGGCGGTGTCGTCGTGGGCGGCGACATCGTGCTGTCGCTCGCGGGTGTCGACCTCGTCTACCTCGGCCTGCGCCTGGTGCTCGCCCCCGCCCACAAGGTCTCGCCGCCTGATTCCGGGAGGCATTGGTGATGCTCCTCTACGCCGTGGCCGCCGCAGACACCAAGGGCGACGCGGTCGATACCCCGCTGGAAGCACACCGTTGCGGCGGGCTGACCGTCTTCGCCGAACCTCGTACGCGGCCACCCGAGCAGTCGACGCGCGAGCTGCTCGGCTTCGGCCGCATCCTCCACCAGCTGTGGTCGTACGTCCCCGTGCTGCCGATCCGCTTCGGCACGGTCGTGAACGACGGCGACGAGCTGGACCAGCTCGTCGCCGAGCACGAGGCCGAGTGGACCGACCGCCTCTCCGCCGTCACCGGACGCAGCGAGTGCATCGTCCATCTCCCGCTGCCCGACCGAGCAGGGGGCGAGCGGACGGGGACGGACTATCTCCGCCGGCGCGCGACGGAGGTGAAGGAGCACGACGCCGAGATCGCCGAGCTGCATGCGTTGCTCGCTCCGTACGCCTCCGAGATCACACCGCTGCGGTCGGTCCGCTCACAGGAGTCGCGGCTCTCGGTGCTGGTTCACGACGAGCAGGTCGAGGCAGCGCGGACGGCCATCCAGGACTGGGCCGTGAACCGGCCGGGCGTGAGGATCACCGGCCCGTGGCCACCGTTCAGCTTCTGTCGGGAGGCCGGCGAGTGACCCGTCCCGACGACTCTGCACCGTGGCCCCTGGACCTCGACGACGAACGCGACCTGCCCTCGGCGTTGAGCCGGCGCATCGACGCCGACCCCGAGTCCGTGGAGAAGGGACTCGTGCAGCTCGTCCTCACCCTGGTGGAGCTGCTGCGGCAGCTGATGGAGCGGCAGGCGATCCGCCGCATGGATGCCGGCGGCCTGAGCGACGACGACATCGAGCGACTGGGACAGACCCTGATGCTGCTCGACGAGAAGATGACCGAGCTGCGGGAGCACTTCGGGCTCACCGCCGAGGACCTCAACATCGATCTGGGTCCGCTGGGCAAGCTGCTCTGACGGGCTCAGCCCTCGCTGTCGATGAGGTAGCGTCCGTCGGAATAGACGAGCCCGAGCGTCACCGTGCCGCCGTCCTGGCGGCCGTCCTTCATCGTGTAGTTGTAGGTGTAGGTCACCTTGAGCGGGTCGACGCTGGGGGAGACCGACACGACGCTGGTGCTCGCGACGGAGCCCCACCAGTCGCGATAGCCCTCGAGCCCGCCGCTGCTGGCCTGGAACGCCGGGGTCAGCATCGAGCTGTAGGCGCTGTCGGGATTCGCGGGGGCGGTGGCGAGATAGTTGCGGATGAAGGCGTCGATGCCGTCGGCGCTCGCCCCGGCGGTCTCGCTCGCCGATGGGCTCTCGCTCGGGGTCTCGCTGCCTGTCTCGGTAGGTGTCGGCTCCTCAGACGGCTCCTCTGACTCCTCCTCGGCGGCGTCCTCGGTCTTCTCGTCGGTGGCCTCCGACAACGGCGAGGCGGAGGCGACCTTCTTCGGCTTCGCGGTCGGCTCGTCCTCACGGTTGGCCCACAGCGCCCCGCCGACCAGCAGCACCACTGCTGTGGCCACGATGAGGACCACCGGCCACCACCTGCGGCGGCCGGCTCCTGCCGGCCGCGAAGCCAGCGCGGGTGCCGGGGCCTCCGCGGGAGCCGGCGCTGCGACCGCGGTGAGCGTCTGCGTACGCATCGCCACCGGCTCCAGCTTCTCGGCCGCGATCCGCCCCGCGAGGAAGTCGAGGACGTCCTGGGCCGACCACCGCTCGGCCGGGTCGTAGGCCATGGTGTGCTCCAGCAGCGGCGCGAGCCGACCGGCCAGCGGCGTACGCGGCGGGTCCTCGTGCACGACCCGGTACAGCGTCGCCAGCGCGTTGTCGCCGATCCCGTAGGGCGGCTCGCCGGTCAGCGCCTGGAAGAGCGTCGCGCCCAACGACCACATGTCGCTGGCCGGGCTTGCCCGGCCACCGGTGGCGATCTCGGGGGCCAGGTACGCCGGCGAACCGGTCACCTGCCCGGTCTGGGTGGTCTGAGAGTCGACGCCGCGGGCGATGCCGAAGTCGGTCAGCTTGGCACGGTCGGCGCGGCCGACCACGATGTTGGCGGGCTTCACGTCTCGGTGGACGATGCCGGCGCCGTGGGCGGCGCGCAGGGCGGAGGCGATCTGACCGATCAGCCTCGCGGCGTCCTCGACGGGCAGGGCGCCGTCGTCGCGCACCATGTGGGCGAGGGTCTTCCCCTCGACGTACTCCATCACCAGCCATGGCTTGTCGTCGTCGCGCACCAGGTCGAAGACGGCGACGACGTTCGGGTGGACCAGTCGTGCGGCGAGCCGTGCCTCGCGTTCCACCGCGGCATCGGACACCCCATCGAGCGCGACCAGCTGTTTGAGCGCGACGGATCGTCCCAGCACGTCGTCGGTGGCGAGCCAGACGGCCCCCATCGCTCCCCGGCCGAGCTCCCTCTCGAGCCGGTACCTCCCTGCGATCACCCAGGTCCCCTCAAATCTCAACGCGTTGGCCAGTGGTCAACTCTAGGGGGTATCGCCTACTACCCTTGCTTCCGGGACAACCCGTTCCGGGCCCCGGAAACACCATCTGAGAACGATCTGAGAAAGGCACCACGTGTCCATCGATCCCACCCTCCTCGACGACCTCGAGTGGCGAGGCCTCATCGCCGACTCGACGGACCGCGACGCGCTCCGAGAAGCGCTGGCCGGCGGGAGCGTGCGGTTCTATATCGGGTTCGACCCCACCGCGCCGAGCCTCCACATGGGCAACCTCCTCCAGATCACCATGGCGATGCGCCTGCAGCAGGCCGGCCACACTCCCTACGTACTCGTCGGCGGCGCCACCGGAATGATCGGCGACCCGCGCGACTCCGGTGAGCGCACCCTCAACTCGCCCGAGACCGTGAAGGAATGGGTCGGGAAGGTGCGCAGCCAGATCGAGCGCTTCGTCTCCTTCGAGGGCGAGACCGCCGCGACGATGGTCAACAACGCCGACTGGACCGCGTCGCTGTCGGTGATCGACTTCCTGCGTGACATCGGCAAGCACTTCCCGGTCAACCGGATGCTCGCCCGCGACACGGTGAAGAAGCGTCTCGAGGACGGCATCTCCTACACCGAGTTCTCCTACATCCTCCTGCAGTCCATGGATTACCTGAACCTCTTCCGTACGCACGGGGTCAGTCTCCAGTTCGGCGGCTCGGACCAGTGGGGGAACATCACCGGCGGCGTCGAGCTGGTCCGCCGGGTCACCGGCGAGACCGTCCACGCCTTCACCACTCCGCTGATCACGAAGGCCGACGGCACCAAGTACGGCAAGACCGAGGGCGGCGCCCTCTGGCTCGACCCGACGATGATGTCGCCCTACGCCTTCCATCAGTTCTGGCTCAACGTCGAGGACGCCAAGGTGGGGGAGATGCTGCGCGTCTTCACCTTCCTGTCCCACGAGGAGATCGAGACCCTGGAGGCGCAGCACGCGGAGAAGCCGTTCCTGCGGGTGGCTCAGAAGGCGCTCGCCGATCACATGACGACCCTCGTCCACGGGGCAGGGGAGACCGAGCAGGCCAAGCAGGCCGCGGCCGCGCTCTTCGGGGGCGGCGACCTGGCGACCCTGAGCAGTACGACACTGGCCGCCGCGATCACGGAGGCCGGGGCCGTCGAGGTGGAGCGTGGTGAGGAGCTGCCGACGTACGTCGACCTCTTCGTCGCCGCCGGCCTCGTCTCCTCCAAGGGGGAGGCCCGCCGGACGATCTCCGAGGGCGGTGCGTACGTCAACAACGTCCGTGTCGAGGACGTTGAGGGCGCGCTCGACGAGAAAGAGTTGCTCGGTGACGGCTGGGTCGTCCTGCGCAGGGGCAAGAAGAAGTTCGCCGGCGTACGCCTCAAGTAGCTTCTGACCTGCGAGAACGCCCCGGCGAAGGTGACCGCCTTCGTCGGGGCGTTCCTCGATTTGGCAAGCGCGTCATCGAGGCGTAATGTTCATCTGGTCGCCGGGGTGCGGCGGGAAGCAAGCTCGAGTCTTCGAGCGGGTTTCCGGCCCCTGAGTCGGCCGCCAACACTCTCGAGCTTCAGCTCGGTTCAGAGCCTCTGTCGGGTCCTCGGACCAGACGATCGAGACGCGAAGAACCGTTGATTGATTGTCTTGTGCTGTGCGGGTGTGGATATTGCTTTTATCCGATAAACGCGTCTGATCGCGGAATTGGAGCTGAAAGCGAGATCCGATAAAGTCCTCCAGGACTGAGGCGATTAAGTCTCTGACTTTCAGGCAAGAAAGCGCGATAGCGCGGAATTGCGAAAGTGAGAATGGCTCGCTAAAGTCCGGAAAGACAAAGCAGAGATACAGCTGCTGATCCGGCGGAAAGCGCGAAAGCGCCGAGTTGGAAAAGCGAGAGTGGCTCTGATAA
>NZ_JBHVKJ010000022.1:0-90332 GCF_042798275.1 Nocardioides sp. NPDC057767
AGATTTGGCTGGCTATCGGGGCGGCGGCCCGGGTGTGGCGCAGCGAGAATCTTGCCTGTCTGGGTCGGTGTCGAGGCGGTGGGAGGGTGGCCCTTCGGGCCACTTACCATCCACAGGAACGACAACGTTCGCTCGTTTAGAAAAGGCGGTCTGATCAGGAGGAATAGGTGGATCTGGCGGCCTTTGAGGAGTAGACTCAGACCCATCACAGCACACCTCTGAAGGGAGGGGAGCGATGAGTCTCGGGCGCGAGATCGACCACTGGGGAACCTACCCCGGCGATGCGATCGACGCTGCGCTGAGTGCTATCGAATCCTTTCTCCGCGACCTGCTGTCCAGCGATCCCGTCTATTGGCGGACCGGGCAGAAGAAGGACCTCCTCGAGCGGCTGGAGAAGCTCCAGGCCCAGCAGGCTGCGTTGAAGCTGCGGGTCCTCGCCTCGGCCGGTGATATCGCTGAGGAGACCGGTGCGAAGGATGCGTCGGGGTGGATGCGGACCGAGCTGCTCATCGACACGGCGGTCGCCCGGTCGCAGATCAAGCTCGCTGCCGGTGTCGCCAAGTACGAGCGCGTCGCGGCCGGGCTTGCTGAGGGTGTGGTGTCCCCGGACAAGGCTCGGGTGATCACGACAGCGCTGGACAAGATCGACGCTGACCCGGTCGCCAGTGCCGAGGACCTGATCCTGGCCGAGAAGCTCCTGGTCGACTACGCCGCCAGGTTGACCGCCAACGAACTGCGGATCGTCGGGCGACGGATCCTGCGTGAGATCGACCCGGTCCGGTTCGAGGACGCTGAAGCGAAGGCGTTGTTGGCTGAGGAGGAGCGTGCCCAGCAGAAGACCGCGCTGCGGGTGTGGAACAACCACGACGGCACCATCGGGTTCGACGGTGTCCTTCCGACCTCGGTCGGGATGCGGTTCAAGCGACTCGTCGAGGCCTACGCCCAGCCCCGCAAACAACAGCTCCTCGACAAAGGTGCCCCGCTGCCGCCGTGGGAACGACTCATGGGACAAGGCTTCGCCCGGCTCCTGGAGACCATCGACCCCGCATCGCTGCCCCGTCACGGCGGCGACGCCACCACCATCAACGTGGTGATCAGCCTCGCCGAGCTCCGCAAAGACCTCGGGATCGCGACCCTGGGCTACGACGAGACCAACGGCACCACCATCTCGGCTGCCGAGGCTCGCAAGCTGGCGTGCAACGCGACCATCATCCCGTGGGTGCTGGGCGGCGACGGTGAGGTTCTCGATGCCGGTCGAGCGAGCAGGTTGTTCCAGCCGATCCAGCGCAAGGCGCTGCGGTTGCAGCAGAAGTGCTGCCAGGCCGAGGGCTGTGACATGCCACCGGAATGGTGCGATGCCCACCACCTCGACCCGTGGTCTGCCGGCGGCAAGACCGACCTCAAGGACGGGGCCCTGCTGTGCCCGCACCATCACCGCCTGGCACACAACCCGGCTTACATTCACGAACGACTACCTGACGGCACCATCCGATTCACCCGCCGCCCTTAAGGGTGCTGGACGAGGAATTCACGTCACCGGGTCCCGCCCGCCGGGTCTGACGATCCCACGCCGACCGGTCTCAGCTCTCGCTGAAGCCGCCGGCCACGATGCCCTACGAGCGTTGGCGAGCTCCCTCGACTGCACACAGGCCACTTCCCTGCTGACGCGGACATTTCCCCACTCCGGCGGAGGTTCCCCACGCTCCGGCGGGTGGGGAACCTCCGGCGCGGTGGGGGACTCTCCGAATCAGCGGGGGAACTCGTGACCTTCCAGCACCGAACCCGACCCAGTCCAAAGCGACGGCGCCGAGCCGCTTGCGCAAGACCAGCCACAGCCCCAAGCCCGTACTCAACTGAAATCCGCTGCGCCACACTCTCGCCGCCGACCCGATACAGGCGAAATCTTTTCTCGATCGCGTGCCGGGTCAAGGATGGCCGAAGGCCACCGGCGAAGCCGGCGGACGAAGCCCGTCCTTGACGCGGTGCGTGATCGAGAAACAATTGAAGTAAGGGTCGGCGGCGAGCACTGAAACGAAGTCACGGTCCCGTCCGCGTGCCTTCCCGATCCCAAAGTGGCGTCAGTTTCCCGCAGAACCCTCCCGGCGCCCACGCCGGATCTCGGTGTCGAGGGCGTCGAGGTGCTGGGTCCAGAAGCGGCGGAACGGGGTGAGCCAGGCGTCGACCTCGGCCATGGGGCCGGTGTCGAGGGAGTAGATGCGGCGGGTGCCGTCGGGGCGTACGTTGGCGAAGCCGTGCTCGCGCAGGACCTTGAGCTGCATGGAGACTGCGGGCTGACGGATGCCGAACTCGGCGGAGATGGTCTCGACGACCTCTCCGGAGGTGAGGTCGCCGGCGGCGAGGAGCTCGAGGATGCGGCGGCGTACGGGGTCGCCGAGGACGTCGAAGGCGTGCAAGCGGCTACTCCGGGAACGCGGTGTAGGCGGCCACGCAGCGTTCGCCGGCGGCGCGGGCCTGGTCGGGGGAGGTGCCGAAGGCGATGTCGGCCTCGACCCAGGCGGCGGCCGAGCCCTGGGTGTGCTCGATCATCGCGGGCAGTGCCTCGGGGGACATCGGGTCCATCTTCTCGGCGTCAGGAGCGGAGAGGTGGAGGGCGAGGCCGAGGAGCATCTGCTCCCAGCCGATGCCGACCGCGCTGGGGCCGAACTCCTTCCACTGCTCGGGCGGGACGGGGGCGGAGTGCTCGAGGCGGAGCAGCGTACGGCCTCCGGAGGCGGTGAGGGTCGCGTCGACCCACGACTTCATGTCGCCGTAGTCCCAGGTGATCGAGAGCAGCTTCGGGCGGTCGCAGGCGAGGATCTCGCCGCCGGCGTTGCCCTCGAGCTGGTAGCGGCCGCCGACCTCGAAGTCGCCGGTGACCGGCATCAGCCAGCGCGGGATGCGCTCCTTCGTGGTCAGCGCGTCCCAGACCTCGTCGGGGTCGGCGTCGTAACTGCGCTCGACGACGAGCACGCGCAGCTCCTCGCCGCCGCGGGTCTTCGTGGTCAGCGCGCGGTCGACCGCGCCGAGGTGGTCGGCAGGAATGAAGGGTGGTGTGCTCATGCCTGCCGACGTTATATCAATGATTCTTGATATTCAACCTGTTCAGCCGACGGGCAGGTGGGCCTCGGGTCCGACGAACCGGAAGGCGATCTGGAGCTTCTTGAGGCTGCGGGGGTCCGGGGTCGACTTCGCACCGGTGCCGCCCGTCTTGAGCTCGAACTTCTTCCAGGCGGCGAGGGTGGCGTCGTCCACGATGCCGTTGACCACGAGGTTCGCTCCGGCCTTGACGTTGAGCGCGTTCTGGATCCAGCCCACGCCGTGGGTGCGGATCCGCTTGCCCTTGCGCAGCCCCGCGGCGATCTGGAACTGCTTCTGGATGATCGCCAGGTTGGACTTGGTCTCCTTCGGCTTCCAGACCGGCTTGGCCCTCGACCTCGCGTACGCCGCGTAGTCGAAGATCGTGGCCTTGACGTCGGCGGGGTGCCAGGTGTCGTCCGTGCCGACGCCGTGCTGGCCGCTGAGACCGAACGCATGGTTGTAGTAGTCGGTGATCTGCGAGCTGGTGGCCAGGAAGCCGAAGAGCGCCGGGCCGCCGTCGACGAACTTGCCGACGGTGACCCCGAGGTCACGGAAGTCGTCGGTCCGGACCACCCCGGACTGCGGCGGCAGGGTGAACCCGTGGATGTGATGGCCGAACTTCGGCGGGAACCGGTACCAGCACGCGTAGCCGTTGGCCCGCAGCCACTTCTCCTGCGTCCTCCAGTTCACGCCCGGGATGTGCAGATCGGCGCAGGCATCGTGGTCATGGGTGCCGGCAGATGCCTTGACGGTGGTGTTGAACGGGGCCTGGATGATGACGATCCCGGTCCCGAACTTCTTCTGCGCGGCGGCGTCGAGCGCGCACAGGTGCGCGATGGTCCGGGCCGACCCCTTGACCTGCTTGCCGCCCGAGGTCTTACGCGACCACAGGACCAGGTCGGTCTGCTTCGGGGGCTTGCTCCAGTCGACCGGCTTGCCGTTGAGGCTGAGCATCTCACTCATAGATCAGGTCCTCCGGAAGATCCTCGGCAGGGACCATCGTGTCGGTGTCCGCGGTCTCCGCCGGCTCGCCGTCCTCGATGTCCTCGTCGAAGGTGTTGATATCGATGGCGGCCTCGTCGATGTCGATCACGGGTGCGTCGATCATCGATGCGGCGTCGGCGTCGGAGAGACCGAGCGTCAGGTCTGCGATCTCGCCGGGCTCTGGTGTGGTGTCAGACATGGAACCTCCTGGTTCTGGGTGGGACATGTCTCCACCTCTCAGCCTGTTCCGGTCAGCACACGGCGAGCCGCAGCATCGGAGATCTACCCAGGACTGGCGATTTCGGCGACCTTCTCGACCAGCATCGGAGCCGCGTGGAAGTAGGCGGTCGTACGCCGCTTCTGCTCGATGTCGCGGTAGACGCGCTCGACCTGCTCGACGGTGAGCCCGGTGGCCTCGGCGACGGCTTCGGTGGCAACGCCGTTGTTGAGGCCGTAGAGGCACAGGTCCATCCGCTGGTAGGGGAGCGAGAAGTAGAACTCCTCCTGCGACTGCTCCAGCGAGTAGGTGTCGGTGGTCGAGGGGCGCGCCTGGATCTCCTCGGGCACGCCCAGGTGTGCGGCCATCGCGTAGACCTGCGACTTGTAGAGATGCGCGATCGGCTTCAGGTCGGCGGCACCGTCGCCGAGCTTCACGAAGAAGCCCTGGTCGTACTCGAGCCGGTTCGGGGTGCCGGCGACGGCGTAGTTGAGCCGGTCGGCGTGGAAGTACTCCAGCGCCTTGCGGGCCCGCTGCTTGAAGTTCGTCGCCGCGACGATCTCCAGGTAGGCCTCGGTGGTCAGACGGTGGGTGCTCTGGGTGCCGTACGGGTCCTCGACGACGACGGAGAAGAGCCGGAACGCGTCGGACTCGACCACGCTGGGCAGCACGATCTTCGACTTCCACCCCGGCCCGTACGCAGGCACGACCCGCCGGATGGCGTCGTCGCGCCGTTGGTAGGCGCCGAGACCGACCAGGACGGGGGAGATGTCCTCGAGAGCAGAGTCGATCCCGAGGGCGTCGGTCAGCTTGGTGCTGTAGCCGATCGTGTCGTCGGACGACTCCTGCTCGGGCATGTGCAGCGCGAAGACCCGCTCCCTGCCGAGCGCCTTGACCGCCAGCGCGGCGACCACGCTGGAGTCGATCCCGCCGGAGACCCCGAGCACGATGCCCTTGCGTTTGTTGGCAACCAGGTAGCGGCGGATCGTATCGCCGATCCGGGTCGCCTCCGCCTCCTCGTCGAAGCGGAGCGTCTCCAGTCCGTACGCTGCGTTCTGGCTGGTCGTCGTCATGCCGAGGTCCTTCCGGTGGACTCGAGGTCGGTGGGTTCGAGAGTGGGTTCGAAGACGGTCAGGGGCTCGGGCGCCGTGGCCGGTCCGGCAGTCGGCCCGGTGAGCAGCTCGCTGTGCAGCAGCTGCGTGGACAGCACGGCCACCAGGCGCATGTTGTCGGTGTTGCCGAGGCCGCGGCCCTGGGTCCGCCGGGCCTTCTCCAGCAGCCGCTGGACGAGGACGGGCCGGAAGATCCCGGCAGCCTCCAACGCCGGGCCAGAGGTGACGTCGACGACCCAGTCAGGGGTGCCGCCGGCGAAGAAGGCAGCTGCGTCCGGCGCTCGGTAGGGCTGCTTGGGGCGGCGCAGGATCTCCTCGGGCACCAGGTCGGCGAAGGCCACCTTGAGCAGATGCTTCTCGTCCATCCCGTGGATCTTGTGGTCGGCCGGCACCTGGGAGGCGAGCTCGGCGACGTTCGGGTCGAGGAACGGGAACCGGCCCTCGACGGAGTTGCCCATCAGCATCCGGTCGCCTTGGGACGCCAGGATGTAGCCGGGTAGCAAGGTCGTCATCTCCAGCCACTGGGCACGCGACAGCGGGTCCCAGCCGGCCGCCTCCGCGGGCATCGCGGCGACGACCTCGTCTGCCGGGATCCGCTCGCCGAGCTCACGCACCTCAGCGGTCAGCATCGAGCGGAGCACGGCCGTCGCGTCCCAGCGGGGCCGATGCGAGATCGCCGGGTCGCCGGCGACGATGTTGCGGCCGAAGAAGCTCTTGGCGAACGCCGGAGCCTGGTGCGGTGAGCGCTTCATCCACGGGTAGAGCTGCTCCACGGCCGCTTCCGCGGCTGCCGGGTCGCGGGTCCAGAGCTCGCGGATCCTTCCCTCACGGAAGATGTCGTACCCGCCGAGCACCTCGTCGCTGCCCTCGCCGGTCACCACCACCTTGAACCCCGACTCCCGCACCAGGCGGGAGAGCAGGAACATCGGCGCCGGACCGGTACGCAGCAGGGGACTCTCGGCATGTCGCACGACGTCGGGGAAGACGTCGGCGATGTCACGCTCGCTGACCACGACGTCCCTGTGCACCGTGCCCAGCTGCTTGGCCATCAGGGTCTGGTAGCTGCCTTCGTCGAACTCGTCGTCGGCGAAACGCAGCGAGAACGTGTGCAGCGGCACGTCTGTGAAGCCGGCGATCGCGCCTGCGGTGACCGCAGAGTCGATCCCGCCGGAGAGGTACGCCGCCACAGGCACGTCGCTGCGCTCGAACCGCAGTCGGGTGGCGGCCACCAGCCGCTCCCGCAGCGCCTCGGCGTTGCCGGCCAGATCGGTGTGCTGCTCCCGCCCGCCGGCCGGAAAGGTCGGTGCCCAGTAGCGAGTGCAGCTCGTCGCGACCCCGTCCCGAAAGGTCAGGTAGCTGCCCGGCGGCACCTGCTCGATGCCTCGGAAGACCGTCTGCGGCGCGACCGCCGACCACAGCGTCAGCACCTGATCGATCCCCGCCGGATCGAGCTCGCGCGACACGTCCGGAGCCGCGAAGAGCGCCTTCACCTCCGAGGCGAACAGCAGCTTTCCCCCAGCATGGGTGTAGTAGAGCGGACGCACGCCGAATCGGTCGCGCGACAGCACCAGGTCACCGGCGCGTCGGTCCCAGATCGCCAGCGCCCACTGGCCGTTGAACCTGTCGAAGCAGCCTGGCCCCCATTCCTCCCAGGCGTGCACGATCACCTCGGTGTCGCTGCGGGTGCGGAAGCGGTGCCCGCGTGAACGGAGGTCCGCGGCGAGCTCGACGTGGTTGAAGATCTCGCCGTTGAAGGTGACCCACACCTGCTCGTCCTCGCCGCACATCGGCTGCACGCCGCCGACCGTGTCCACGATCGCCAGCCGGGTGTGGCCGAGCGCGACCCGTTCGTCGCGGTAGTAGCCGCTGCCGTCCGGCCCACGGTGGGCCAAGGCAGCGAGCATCCGGCGTACGAGATCGGGGTCAGGCGCCTCGCCGGCGGAGTGGACCCCGCAGATTCCGCACATGGCTCTCCTCGGTAGATGTCTGCGCGTCTGATCGCCAAGGCTCGTCGGCGGCGACAGGAGAGCGGGCCGCCACCCGTGCGTTTATCACCCAATGTCGGCATGTTTCGCGCTTGTGACCGCCTTCGGTCGATGCCGCCTGTCAGAACAGTGGGCGTGCAAGGACGTGGCCGGCCGGACCGGCGCTGCGTAGGCGAGCGAGGAGAGAACAGACGATGGCGGACGTACAGAGCACGATCGAGGCGTTCATCCTCGACAGCCTCCTGCTGGGTGACGAGGAGCGGCTGCCGGCGCCCACGGACTCGCTGGTCGAGTCCGGAGTGATCGACTCGACCGGGATCCTGGAGCTCATCGAGTTCCTGGAGGAAGAGTTCGAGATCAGCGTCACCGAGGCGGAGACGGTCCCGGCGAACCTCGACGGCGTCGCCAACCTGGTGGAGTACGTGGACCGGAAGACGGCGGCGGCCCGCCTTGCTGGGTAAGCCCGCCCTGCTGGTCAAGCCTGGTCAGGCCGGCCGGGAAGACGGTGACTTCGCCGTCGACCTGGCCAAGATGTACACGATCAACCTCGGCACCCCGCGCCCGTCCCTGCCCGCCAAGGCCCGCTTCTGGCTGACCGACTACGAGCTCCGCTGCGTGGCCTGCTACCGCTTCGGGCGCTGGGCGGGCACGCTTCGCGAGAGGCGCCCGCTGCTCGGGACCGCCGCTCTGGGCATCTTCTGGTTCTGGAACCGGCACAACATGCGGATCCATCACGCCGAGATCGGCCGGCGCGCCGACATCGGCCCCGGGCTGCTGCTCATGCACCGCTCGGGGATCATCATCGGACCGGCGCTGATCGGCAGCAACTGCGTGCTCCACCACAACGTCACCATCGGCCAGCGGATCGCCGCGGGAGACCACGGCGTCCCCACCATCGGCGACGACGTCTGGATCGGCCCGGGGGCGGTGATCTCGGGTGCGATCACGGTCGGCGACGGCTGCACCATCTCCGCCGGGACGGTGCTGTCCAAGGACGTGCCGCCGCGGAGCCTGGTCGGCGGCAACCCCGGCCGGGTCATCGCCAAGGACTACGACAACGGCAACATGATCAACTTCGTGCTGCCCGGACAGCCCGCGGACTCGCCGTCACCGATATTGGGTGATGAGTGAGTCCGGCCGGTCGTGGACCTCTTCGGGACGGCGATGCTCCCGGACATGGAGCATTCCCCGACAGCAGCGAGCGTCGTCGTGCCCGCGCACAACGAGTCGGCTGGACTGCGTGGAAACCTGGCCGCGCTGCTCGACGGTGTCCCGACAGGCACCTTCGACGTGGTGGTGGTCTGCAACGGCTGCACCGACGACACCGCCGCGGTGGCGCGGTCGGTCCCGGGCGTACGTGTCCTCGAGACCGCGTCCGCCTCGAAGGCGCTCGCGGTCGAGCTGGGTAACGCGGCGACCTCGGTCTTCCCGCGGATCCATCTGGATGCGGACGTACGCCTTCCCGGTCCCGACGCGCTCCGCCTGGTCGGTGCGCTCGCGGAGCCGGGGGTGCACGCCGCCGGGCCGCTCCGCGAGGTTCCGGTGGATGCCTCGTCCTGGCCGGTGCGGGCCTACTACCGGGTGTGGGAGAACCTCCCGAACGTATGCAGCGGCCTGTTCGGCCGTGGCGCGTTCTGTCTGTCCGAGGAGGGACAGAGGCGGGTGGACGCCCAGACGAGGCTGATGAACGACGACCTGGTGGTCTCCGAGGCATTCGCACCGGAGGAGCGCCGGATCGTCCCCGACGCGTCGGTGGTGGTGCAGCCGCCGCGGACGGTCGCCGACCTGGTCCGGCGCCGGACCCGGGTGGCGACCGGCAACCACCAGGCCGATCGGCACGCGGTCCGCCACGCGTCGACCTCCGTCTCGGATCTCATCAGGCTCGGGCTGCGTCGGCCTTCGATCGGTCTCCGGGTCCCGGTCTTCCTGACGATCACCATCATCGCGCGTCGGCTCTCCCGAAGAGCCGTTCGTGCGGGCGACTACACGACCTGGCTGCGCGACGAGAGCTCGCGAGCCTGACTTCCAGAAGGGGGCACGCCCACATGTTGCGTCCCATATCCGGGAGCCGCAGGCTCTTGGCCACGCTTCTCGGAGCCGTCCTGATCCTCACCGGTCTCACGGCCACCACCACGACGGCCTACGCCGCCGGCGACCCCTGCGGTCCGGGCGGCAACAAGATCGCCTGTGAGAACTCCAAGCCGGGCTCGCCGCCCAGCGTCTGGGACATCGACGGTGCGGGCGCCGACTCGATCCAGGGCTTCGCCACCGACATCAGCGTCAATGTGGGCGGCCCGATCAGTTTCAAGATCGACACCGACGCCAGGGCGTACACCATCACGATCTATCGCACCGGGTGGTACGGAGGTGACGGTGCCCGGCGGATCGCATCGGTCACACCGTCCGCCGCCCTGCCTCAGACCCAGCCCAACTGCGTGCGTGACACCGCCACCGAGATGACCGACTGCGGCAACTGGGCGGTTTCGGCGACCTGGCAGGTGCCCGCCGACGCGGTCTCGGGTGTCTACGTCGCGCGGCTGCACCGCGCCGACACCAACGAGGCGAGCCACATCACCTTCATCGTCCGCGACGACGCGAGCCGCTCCGACGTCGTCTTCCAGACCTCGGACACCACCTGGCAGGCGTACAACCTCTACGGGGGCTCCAGCTTCTACCACGGTGCCCAGAACGGGCGCGCCTACAAGCTCAGCTACAACCGGCCGTTCGTGACCCGGCACAGCCCGGCGCGGGACTTCTACTTCGCCAACGAGTACCCGCTGGTGAGGTTCCTGGAGCGCAACGGGTACGACGTGAGCTACATCTCCGGGGTCGACACCGACCGTCGCGGCGAGCTGCTCAAGAACCACAAGACCTTCCTCTCCGTCGGCCACGACGAGTACTGGAGCGGAGCCCAGCGGGCCAACGTGGAGGCAGCCCGCGACGCCGGCGTGAACCTGCAGTTCCTCAGCGGCAACGAGGTCTACTGGCGTACTCGGTACGAGTCCTCCCAGGTGGGCGCGGCCGGGACGAACGCCTACCGCACCCTGGTGACCTACAAGGAGGCCTGGGGTGCCGCGGACCCGGCCGACGAGTCCACCTCCACCTGGCGGGACCCGCGCTACGCGCCGAAGAGCAAGGGCGGTGGGCTCCCCGAGAACGCCCTGACCGGCACGATCTTCATGTCCAACTGGACCGACAAACCGTTGACAGTCACCCGCGAACAGGGCAGGCAACGGCTGTGGCGTGGCACCGGGCTGGGGCAGATGACCGGGGCCACCACCGAGCTCGCGCCGCACACGGTGGGGTACGAGTCCGACGAGGATCAGGACAACGGGTTCCGCCCACCAGGCCTGATCCGGGCCTCGGAGACGACCGCGTTCGTCGATGGGCAGTACATGACCGACTTCGGTCGCAACGTCGGGAGCGGCACGACCACCCACTCGATCACCCTCTACCGGGCCAGCAGCGGGGCGCTGGTCTTCGGAGCCGGCACCGTCCAATGGACCTGGGGCCTGGACTCGACCCACGACAGTGCCTATGACAGCAACCCCACCAGCCCGGCGATGCAGCAGGCCCAGGTCAACCTGCTCGCCGACATGGGCGCCCAGCCGACCACGCTGATGGCGGGCCTGCAGCAGGCCACCGCCTCCACCGATACCACAGGGCCGTCGGTCACGATCAGCTCGCCCGCGGCAGGATCGGCCCAGGCCAACGGGGCGAAGGTGACCCTGACCGGCACCGCCACCGACTCCGGGGGAGGGATCGTGGCCGGCGTGGAGTACTCCACCGACGGCGGCAGCAGCTGGCATCCCGGAAAGGGCACCTCGGCATGGACGGTCGAGTACATCCAGCCGGGTGTCGGTAACACCCCGATCCAGGTCCGCGCGGTCGACGACAGCGCCAACATCGGTCCTGTCGCGTCGCGAACGTTCAACGTCTCCTGTGGGTGCAGCATCTTCGGGGAGACCTCGATCCCGACCACCTGGACGGCCGTGACCAGCCCGGCGACGCCGTCGGCAGACGATCCCAGTGCTGCCGAGCTCGGCCTGCGTTTCAGCCCCCTCACCGACGGGTACGCAGCCGGCGTCCGCTTCTACAAGGGCTCCGGGAACACCGGCACCCACACCGGCTCGCTCTGGAGCACCAGCGGCGAGCGACTGGCCCAGGTCACCTTCACCGGGGAGACCTCGGGAGGCTGGCAGCAGGCACTGTTCGCCAACCCGGTGGCGCTGAGTGCGGGTACGACGTACATCGTCTCCTACACCGCTCCCAACGGGCGCTACGCCGTGCAGCCGTGGGCCTTCGCCGCTCAGGGGAAGGAGGCGTACCCGCTCGAGATCGCCGGCGGCTACGGGGCCGACCCAGCGGGTGTCTACGCCAACCCCGGCACCTTCCCGGCCAACTCCCACCAGAACTCCAACTACTACGTCGACGTGGTCTTCACGACGACGGACGACTCGCCGCTCTCCGCGATCAGCCAGTGGCCGCTGGCGGACTCGTCCTCGGTCCCGCGGTCGACGACCATCAGTGCCCGCTTCTCCAAGCCGGTCGTGTCCTCCTCGGTCCAGGTCGCGGTCAAGGACGCCTTGGGGGCGTCGGTGCCAGGGGCGACGAGCTACGACGCCACCACCCGGACCGTCACGTTCACGCCCACCGACCCGCTCGCCGGGTTCGTGAAGCACACGGTGACGCTCGCGGCCACCGACACCCAGGGGACGCCGCTCACCGGAGGGAAGACCTGGTCGTTCACGACCGCGAAACCACCGGCGACACCAGGAGTGTGCCCGTGCTCGATCTACGACGACGAGGACGTGCCGACGGTCCTGGAGGACTCCGAGCGTGCCTCGCTCACCCTCGGCGTGCGGTTCCGGCCGACCGTCACCGGAACCGTGACGGGCGTCAAGTTCTACAAGGCCGTGAACAACACCGGGCCGCACACCGGCACGCTGTGGTCGAGCAGTGGACAGGCGCTGGCCCAGGGCACCTTCACCGGTGAGAGCACCACCGGCTGGCAGACGCTCACGTTCACCCAGCCGGTCGCGGTCCAGGCGGGGGTTGACTACATCGCCTCGTACCACACCAACGGGTCCTACTCGGCGACGCCGAACGCGTTCGCCGCCTCGGATCTCTCCAAGGGGCCGATCTCGGTCGGCTCGACCGCCGGGGCCTACACCTACGGCGAAGGGTTCCCGGGCAACTCCTCGGCATCGAGCTACATGGTGGACCTGGTCTTCGAGAAGGGTGCACCGACTCTGACGATGACCTCCCGGAGCCCGGCGCCGGGTGCGGTCTCGGTGTCACGCGGCACCAACATCGCGGTCGCCTTCTCGGGCGCGATCAACGATGGCTACCAGATCAGCGTCGCCGGCCCGGGCGGGCCGATCGCGGGGACGTCGTCGCTGAACCAGGCGCGCAACGAGATCACCTTCGACCCCACCGGCCCGCTTCCGTCGGATTCCGATATCACGGTCAGCCTGACCGGGGTGACCTCCGCCGAGGGCGCCACGCTGGCCCCGCAGAGCTGGACGTTCCGCACCCGTGCGGAGTCGGCCACGAGCCAGACGCTCTTCGGTGACCAGGTGCCGCAGCAACAAGCTGTGAGCGATGCCTCCCCGGTCGAGGTGGGCACCGCCTTCACCTCCGCACGCAACGGCCAGGTGACCGCGATCCGGTTCTACAAGGGAACCGGAAACAACGGCAGCCATGTCGGGTCGCTGTGGTCCGCGGACGGCACCCGCCTCGCCTCGGTCGCGTTCGTCGGCGAGACCGCCTCGGGCTGGCAGGAGGCGACGCTCGACCAGCCCGTCGCGGTGACGGCAGGAACGACGTATGTCGTCTCCTACCTCGCCCCGCAGGGCCACTACGCCGCCACCGGTGGGTTCTTCAACACTGCCTGGACCTCGGGTGACCTGACCGCGCCGGCGACCAACAACGGGCGCTATCTCTACGGTGCCGCGGGCGGCTTCCCCACCTTCACCTGGGGCGCGACGAACTACTTCGTCGACGTGGTCTTCGAGCCGTACGTCCCGACGATGACCGTCACCGCACGCGACCCGAGCCCGGGCGCGACCGGGGTGGCGACCTCGGTGAACCCGTCGATCACGTTCTCCTCGGCGGTCGCGAACGGCTGGAACATGTCGGTCACGGCCAACGGGTCCACCGTGGCCGGGTCGGCCGCGCTGAGCGGGGACGGACGTACGCTGCGCTTCACCCCGTCCGCAGCGCTGCCGTCCGGGGCGACGGTGTCGGTGAGCGTCTCGGGTGTGGTCTCGACCGAGGGGGTGAGCCTGCCGACGCAGACGTGGTCGTTCACCACGGCCCTCCCGGCGGAGGTCTCGCTGTTCACCGGCGTGACACCACAGAATGCGTCGACGTCCGAGATCTTGCCCATCGAGCTCGGCACCGTGTTCAAGTCCTCGGTGGCCGGCTCGGTGACAGCGATCCGCTTCTACAAGGGGAGCGGCAACACCGGCACCCACACCGGATCGCTGTGGAACTCCGCGGGCACCCGGATCGCCAGGGTGACCTTCACCAACGAGACCGCGACCGGTTGGCAGACGGCCACGCTGCCGACCCCGGTCGCGATCACCCCGGGCGCGACGTACGTGGTGTCCTACTACGCCCCGAACGGCCGTCACGCATCCACGCCGGCAGCGCTCACCCAGGACTGGCGGGCCGGCCCGCTGACAGCTCCGGGCGGAGCCAACGGCCGGTATCGGTACGGGGTCGGAGGGGGGCTCCCGAACCGGTCCTGGAACTCCACGAACTACTTCGTGGACGTGAGGTTCCGCCCGGAGTGACGGTGGGCCGGGCGAGCGGTCCCTAAATGGGGGGATAGGTGGGGCGAGGCTCTTCGGAGCCTCGCCCCGCGCCGATTTCATGGTCGACATGACAGATGGGGAACCGCTCGGCGTAGCGGTGGTCGGAGCCGGTTACTGGGGGCCGAACCTGGTCCGCAACTTCCGGAACGCACGGGACTGGACTCTGGTCGCGGTGGTCGACCTGGACCTCGAGCGGGTTCAGGAGGTGATCGGGGGCGGCGCCGACGTGCTGGCCACGTCCGACCTCGACGAGGTGCTCGCGCGAGAGGACGTGGACGCGGTCGCGATCGCCACCCCGGCCCGGACGCATCGGGGACTGGTCGAGCGGGCGCTGCGGTCCGGGAAGCACGTGCTGGTCGAGAAGCCGCTGGCCGACGACGTGGAGTCGGGACGCAGCATGGTCGAGGCCGCGCGGGCCAACGATCTCGTGCTGATGGCCGACCACACCTACTGCTACACGCCGGTCGTGCAGAAGATCCGCGAGCTGGTCGAGGACGGCTCGCTCGGCGAGATCCTGTTCGTCGACTCGGTGCGGATCAACCTCGGTCTGGTGCAGCCCGACGTCGACGTCTTCTGGGACCTGGCCCCGCACGACCTCTCGATCCTCGACTTCGTCCTGCCAGGTGGGCTGCGTCCCACCGGGGTCGCCGCTCAGGGCTCCGACCCGCTGGGTGCCGGGAAGGCGTGCGTCGGCTATCTGACCCTGCCGCTGGAGGGCGGGGCGATGGCCCACGTCCACGTCAACTGGCTCAGCCCCACCAAGATCAGGCAGATGGTGATCGGCGGGAGCCGGCGTACGTTGGTCTGGGACGACCTCAACCCCCAGCAGCGGCTCAGCGTCTTCGACCGCGGCGTCGACCTGGTCCAGCAGAGCGTGGACAGCTTCGACAGGGCCGACCGCGCCGCCGCGACGATCTCCTACCGTTTGGGTGACACCTGGGCGCCGGCGCTGCCCGAGTACGAGGCGCTCTCCCGGATGGTCAGCGAGTTCGCCGGGGCGATCCGAGGCGAGCGTGCGCCGGTCACCGACGGGGCCGCCGGGCTCCGTGTCCTCTCCGTCCTGGAGGCGGCCCAGACCAGCCTCCGAGCCCGTGGTGCCCTCGTCGAGGTGGCTGCCGAGACCCCTTCCTTGGAGCTGATCCGATGAGTTCATTGAACGGCGCGAACGTGCTGGTCACCGGGGGTGCGGGCACCATCGGCTCGACCATCGTGGACCAGCTGCTCGCCGAGGGCGTGGGTCACGTCGACGTGCTCGACAGCCTGATCCGCGGCCGCAAGGCCAACCTCGACGACGCGCTCGCCTCCGGGCGGGTCACGCTGGTCGAGGGCGACATCCGCGACCGCGACCTGGTCGGCGACCTCACCGCCGGCAAGGACCTGGTCTTCCACCAGGCCGCCATCCGGATCACGCTGTGCGCCGAGGAGCCGCGCCTGGCCAACGAGGTGCTGGTCGACGGCACCTTCAACGTCGTGGAGGCCGCGGTCTCCGCGGGCGTCTCCAAGCTGGTCTACGCGTCCTCGGCCTCGGTCTTCGGCCTGGCCGAGGAGTTCCCCACGCCCGAGGGTCACCACCACCACAACAACGACACCCTCTACGGGGCCGCGAAGTCCTACAACGAGGGCCTGGTGCGGTCGTTCCGGGCGATGCGCGGGCTCGACTACGTCGGGCTGCGCTATTTCAACGTCTACGGGCCACGGATGGACGTGCACGGCGCCTACACCGAGGTGCTGGTCCGGTGGATGGAGCGGATCGCCGACGGCAAGCCGCCGCTGATCTTCGGCGACGGCCGGCAGACGATGGACTTCGTCTGCGTCCCCGACATCGCCCGCGCCAACATCCTGGCGGCCGCCTCCGACGTGACCGAGGGCGTCTACAACATCGCCTCCGGCACCGAGACCTCGCTGCTCGAGCTCGCCGAGGCGCTGCTGCGGGTGATGGGCGCCTCGGCGCTGGAGGTCGAGCACGGCCCCGAGCGGGCGGTCAACGGGGTCACCCGGCGGCTCGCCTCGATCTCCGCGGCCCGCGAGGACCTGGGCTGGGCGCCGACCATCGGGCTCGAGGAGGGGCTGCGCCAGCTGGTGGAGTGGTGGCGGCCGCTGCGCTCCGAGATCGCGGCCGGGCGCGCGCTGTCCGGAGGCTCGGCATGAGCCGCATCAACGTGATGCAGCCCTGGCTGGGCGAGGAGGAGGTCGCCGCGGTCACCGAGGTGCTCCGCTCGGGCTGGGTCGCCCAGGGGCCGCGCGTGGCCGAGTTCGAGCGCCGCTTCGCCGCCTCTCAGCAGGCCGATCACGCCGTCGCCACCTCGAGCTGCACCACGGCGCTCCATCTCGCGCTGGTCGTCGCCGGAGTACGTCCCGGGGACGACGTCGTCGTCCCGTCCTTCTCCTTCATCGCGACCGCCAACGCCGCGGTCTACGTCGGTGCGCGGCCGGTCTTCGCCGACGTCTCGGCGGTGACCGGGAACCTCACCGCAGCGACCGTGCGGGAGGCCCTCACGCCGCAGACGACGGCGGTGATCGTGGTCGACCAGGGCGGGGTGCCGGTCGACCTGGACGCGATCCGCGAGGTCTGCGACCCGCTCGGCATCGTGGTGATCGAGGACGCGGCGTGCGGGGCCGGTTCGACCTACCGCGGCCGTCCCGTCGGCGCCGGCGCCGAGATCGCGGCCTGGTCCTTCCACCCGCGCAAGATCCTCACCACCGGCGAGGGCGGGATGCTGACCACGTCGCGGGAGGACTGGGCCGTGCGGGCGCGGAAGCTGCGCGAGCACGCGATGAGCGTCTCGGCGGCCGACCGGCACGCCAGCCTGGTCTCTCCGCCGGAGTCCTACGACGAGATCGGGTTCAACTTCCGGATGACCGACCTGCAGGCCGCGGTCGGCCTGGTGCAGCTGTCCCGGCTGCCCGAGGTCGTCGCCCGGCGCCGTGAGCTCGCCGCGGTCTACGCGAAGGCGGTCGCCGAGATCGAGGGGCTGCGTGCGGTCGCGGACCCGGCCTGGGGGACCTGCAACTTCCAGTCGTTCTGGATCGAGACGGGTGCTGCGTACGGGCTGGACCGGGAGGGGCTGCTGAGCGCCCTGGCCGAGGCGGGGATCTCCGCGCGGCGCGGGATCATGGCGGCGCACCGGCAGCCTGCGTACGCCTCGCCGTCCGTCAGTCTCCCGGTGACCGAGCACCTCACCGACAACACGCTCATCCTGCCGCTCTTCCACCAGATGTCGGACTCGGAGCAGGCGCGGGTCATCGACGTTCTCCGGGGGGAACGTCGATGACCGCGCTCGTTCTCGTCGCCGCCAGCGGGTTGGCCGGAGAGGTGGCCGCAGCCGCCGGCGACTACGACCAGATCGTCGCGGTCGACGACGATCGTGAGCGATGGGGAACCGTCGTCGGCGGGGCCGAGGTCATCGGCCCGGTCGAGCTGGTCTCCGAGAGCGGCGACGACCTGATCGTCTGCGCCGGGGCGGGCCGCGTCCGCCGCCGGCTCGTCGGGCGGCTGCTCGACTACGGGGTGAGCCCGGAGCGGTTCGCGACCCTCATCCACCCCGACGCCACGGTCGCCCCGGGGTGCGAGGTCGGACCGGGCAGCGTCCTGCTCGCCGGTGTCCGGCTGACGTCCAACGTGCTGGTCGGTCAGCACGTCGTCGTGATGCCCAACGCCGTGCTGACCCACGACGACATCGTCGGGGACTTCGCCACCCTGTGCGCCGGCGTCGCCCTGGGTGGGGAGGTCGTCGTCGCCGAGGCCGCCTATCTCGGGATGAACTCCTCCGTGCGCCAGCGTCTCACCGTCGGCACCGAGGCCGTCCTCGGCATGGGGGCCGTGCTGCTCGAGGATCTGCCTCCTGGTGAGACCTGGGCAGGCATTCCCGCCCGCCCGGTCCGGGTGCCGGTCTGATGCGCCGCTTCCACCGTCCGCGACCGCTGCCCACGCGCCCGTCGGTCAGCGTCGTGATCCCGTGCTACAACTACGGGCGTTATCTGCCCCAGGCGGTTGCGGGCGCCCTCGACCAGGAGGGCGTCGATGTCGACGTGCTGATCGTCGACGACGCGTCCCCTGACGGCAGCGCCGACGCCGCGCGTTCGCTGGCCGCGGCGGACCCGCGGGTCGACGTGGTCGTCCACGAGCGGAACGCCGGGCACATCCAGACCTACAACGACGGCCTCTCCCGGGTGCGCGGGGACTACGTCACGCTGGTCTCCGCGGACGACGTACTCATGCCCGACGCGCTCAGCCGTGCCGTCTCGCTGATGGAGCATCATCCGAGCGTCGGCCTGGTCTACGGGTACGCCCGCTCGTTCACCGACGACCTCCCGGTCGGCCCGACGAGGACACGAAGCTGGTCGGTCTGGTCGGGGAGGGACTGGCTCGGCACCGCGGCGCGGCAGGGTCGCTGCTTCCTGGTCAGCCCCGAGGCGGTGATGCGCCGCGAGGCCCTCGAGCAGACCGACGGCTACGACCCTCGGCTGCCCCACTCGGGCGACTTCGACATGTGGTTGCGAACCGCGGTGCGCTGGGACGTCGGCCGAGTGGACGGACCGATCCAGGCGGCCTACCGCGTGCACGACGCCAACATGCACCTGACCGAGTACGCAGGCTGGCTCACCGACCTGCGCGAGCGGCGACGCACCTTCGACATCCTCTTCGACGAGCGCGCTCCGGACGTCGCCGAGGTCCAGAACCTGCGGCCGTACGCGATGAGGGCCTTGGCCAAGGAGGCGCTGCGTCGCGGTCGGGAAGTCGCTCACGGTGACTCCTCGACGCTCCTCGACCACCTCCACTTCGCCGCCGAGACGCACCCTGCCATTCGGAGCTCCCGAGCCTGGAGACGCGCCTGGGCCGAGGCGACGGAGGGCCGGGTGTCCGGCCCGGCGCCGTGGAGCCGCGCGACCGCGAAGGTCCGGCACCACCTGCGGTGGCGGTTCGAGCGCAGGTACGGCACATGACCGCGACGACCACCGACGGATCTGTGGCCGGGCGAGTGAGCCGCGGCCTCGGTTGGGGGCTCGGCGGCACCATCGCGATGCGGGTCGGGAGCGTGCTGTTCGGGATCCTCGTCGCCCGGTTGGTCGCCCCGGCAGAGTTCGGCGTCTACGCGGTGGCACTGACGGTCTGGGCGATCCTGAGCACCCTGGCCGACCTCGGGCTCGGTGCCGACCTGGTCCGTGCGCCCGACATCGAACCTCGAGCGCCGACGGTGGCGAGCATCGGCCTAGGCGTCAGCGTCGGCCTCGGCGCGACGATGGCCCTGGCCGCCGAGCCGATCGCGTTCGCCTTCGACAGCCCGGAGTCGGTCGGCGTGATCAGGCTGATGGCGGTGAGCATCGCCGTGTTCGGCTTCACGATCGTGCCCTCCGCGCGACTGACCAGGGCCTATCGTCAAGGTGCGCTGTTCGGCATCAACGCGCTCGGCCTGCTCGCCTCGGTGGCGGTCTCCCTCGGCCTGATCCTGGGCGGCGTCGGTGCCGAGGCGCTCGCCTGTGGCCAGATCGCCTGCCAGAGCGTCATCGCGGTGGGCCTCTTCATCGTCACCCGGACCGTGCCGCGACTGGGGTTCGACGCTGCTCTAGCCCGCGAGTCGCTCGCCTTCTGCCTGCCGCTGGCCGCAGCGAACCTGCTCTCCTGGCTGCTGCTGAGCCTCGACAACCTCATCGTGTCGCGCACCCTCGGCCCCGAGCAGCTCGGGCTCTACGTGCTCGCGTTCAACATCTCCTCCTGGCCGATGAGCGCGCTCGGGGCCGCCATCAGGGTTGTGGCTCTGCCTGCCTTCTCCCAGGCCTCCTCGCCGGAGGTCCGCAACCGTGGCCTGGTGCTCTGCATCGCACCTCTGGTCACGGTCGCCACTCTGCTCTCGCTGGGCTTGGCCGCAGCCGCCGTCCCGCTGGTGACGTTGGTCTACGGCGAGCGTTGGGAGCCTGCCGCCGCCGCGCTCACCGGCCTGGCGGTCTTCGGTGGGATCCGGGTCCTCCTCGACCTGGTGGCCACCTTCCTCATCGCTGCCGGTGATACCAGAGGTGTGCTCGCCGTGCAGGTCGCCTGGGTGCTGGTGATGGTGCCGGCGATGGTTTTCGGCGTCTCTCGCTGGGGGCTGACCGGCGCCGGCTGGACCCATGTCGCGGTGGTCGTGGTCGTCGTGGTGCCGCTCTATCTGCGAGCGCTCGCAAAGGTCGGCGTCCAGGTCGGCGACCTGCTCCGTCCCGCTGTGGTCCCCCTCCTCGCCGCCATCCCGGCGGCCATCGTCTGCATCTGGTTCGAGGGCCTCGGAACCAACCGGCTCCTCACCCTGCTCGGTGTCGCCGCCCTCGTCCTGGTCCTCTACGCGCTGCCGCTGCTGCGGTGGTGGCGCGCCCGATTCACCCAGCTTCGCCGGCTCGAGCCGGTCTCCCTCCCGGAAGGAACCCCGTCATGACCGCGAACTCACGTCCGAGCGTGCCCCTCGTCGACCTGCGACCACAGAACGCGGCCGTCAACGCCGAGGTGCTGGCCGCGTTCGCCGAGATCTGCGAGAGCGGCGCGTTCGTGCTCGGGCCGCAGGTGCGGCGCTTCGAGGAGGAGTACGCCGAGTTCGCCGGTGTCGAGCACTGCATCGGTGTCGGCAACGGCACCGACGCGCTCGTGCTCGCCCTGCGCGGCGCGGGCATCGGGGCCGGGGACGAGGTGATCGTCCCCGCCAACACCTTCGTCGCCACGGCCGAGGCGGTCGCGATCGTCGGAGCCGACCTGGTGCTCGCAGACTGTGACGAGGACTTCTTGATCGATCCCGCCGACGTTGCCCGCCGGGTCACCGGCCGCACGCGAGCGGTCATCGGGGTGGACCTGTACGGACAGGTGGCACCGTTCGAGCAGCTCCGCGAGGCGGTCGGTGAGGACGTACTCCTCCTCGAGGACGCTGCCCAGTCACAAGGAGCCAGCCGGGACGGCCGCCCGGCGGGGTCCTTCGGCGTCGCCGCCGCGACGAGCTTCTACCCGGGCAAGAACCTCGGTGCGTACGGGGACGCGGGAGCGGTGACCACCGGGTCGGCGGACATCGCCGACCGGGTCCGTGCCCTGCGCAACCACGGCGGGATCGCGAAGTACGAGCACCTCGACGTCGGCACGAACTCCCGCCTGGACTCGGTCCAGGCGGCCGTCCTCTCCCTCAAGCTCGAGCGCCTCAAGGGCTGGAACGCCGAGCGCGACGAGGCCGCGCAGCGGTACGCCACGCTGCTCGCCGACCTGCCCGGCGTGGTCCTGCCGCGCGTCCTGCCGGGGAACCAGCACGTCTGGCATCTCTACGTCGCCCGAGTGGCCGACCGCGACCGGGTGCTGAGAGAGCTCCTGGAGGCCGGGGTCGGCGCCGGCATCCACTACCCGGCACCGGTGCACCTGTGGCCCGCCTTCTCCTGGCTGGGTCACGGCGCCGGCTCGTTCCCGGTGGCGGAGGCGCTCGCGCAGGAGATCATCTCGCTGCCGATGTTCCCGGGCATCACCAGAGAACAGCAGGAGATCGTCGCGGACGCACTGAGCGAGGCGGTGCGCCGATGAGCGGTGGCACGCTCGGCGGGATCGCCGGAAAGCTCCGGCGCGAGGGGCCTCGCGGCGTGGTCCGCCGCGTCGTACGCCGGGCCTATCACCAGCTCGACGCACACACTCTCGACTTCGGCCTGCTGCCCGAAGACATCGCCGACTCCACGCGTCTGGAGCTGGGTCCGGTGGCTCCGGTGCCGGCCGGGCGCCCACTCGTGGTCGGCTGGCTCACCACGCCGCCGGCTGCCGGCTCAGGTGGTCACACCACGATGTTCCGGATGGTGGAGGCGCTGGAACAGGCCGGGCACCGCTGCGTCGTGCTGCTCTACGACCGGCACCACGGCTCGGCGACCGCGCAGGCCGAGGTGATCCGCGATTCCTGGCCGGGGGTCCGCGCCGAGATCCGATCGGTCGACGAGGGCTTCGACGGGCTGGACGCCTGTGTGGCCACCGGGTGGGAGTCGGCGCACGTGCTCGCCCTCCGGCCGACGACGCCACTGCACCGGCTCTACTTCATCCAGGACTACGAGCCGCTCTTCTCACCGCACGGGTCGGAGTACGAGCTGGCCGCTGACACCTACCGGTTCGGGTTCACCAACATCGCGTTGGGGGAGATGGTGCACCGTCGGCTGCGCCGCGACCTGGGTGTCGTCTCGGAGCTGGTGCCGTTCTCGTGCGACACCACGGTCTACTCGCTGCACAACCACGGCCAGCGCTCCGGCGTCGTCTTCTACGCCAAGCCGGGCCTGGCGCGACGCGGCTATCTGCTCGGCACACTCGCGCTCGCGGAGTTCCACCGGCGGCACCCTGAGCAGCCCATCCACGTCTACGGTTCGCCCGTGCCCGACCTCGGGATCCCGGTGATACACCACGGCCGCCTCAGACCCGAGGAGCTGAACGCGCTCTACAACCGGTGCATCGCCGGTCTGGCGATGTCGTTCACCAACATCTCCCTGGTCGCCGAGGAGATGCTCGCGGCGGGCTGTGTGCCGGTGGTCAACTCCTCGGCCGATGCCCGTGCGGACCTCGACAACCCACACGTCAGCTGGGCATCCCCGACCCCTGGTGGCATCGCCGATGCTCTGTCCGATGCCGTCGGGGCGGCCGACATCCCGGGCCGGGCAGCGGCCGCCGCGGGGAGCGTACGCACCGACAACTGGGCGCACACGCGCGACGACGTCCGCAGGATCATCGAGAGCACCGCCCGCGGCGCTCCCGTGGATTGGGTACGCGCGGTTGATGGTGCCGGCGCTGGGGCGAGCCCTTCCTAGGGTGCTCGCATGACCTCCTCACCGCCAGGTTTCGCGGCAGTCTCCGCGGCCGCCGGCCGGTGTCCGCCGGCCCTGGCTTCAGCGGTCGTGGCCGTCGCGCCCGACGCGGCCTGCGACGGCACCAGGTCCGGCCTGCAGACGGCGACCTGGGGGGTGGACGATCCGCTGGTCGATGGTCGGACGCTGGTCCTCGCACGCGAGCTGAGGCGACGGAACCTGGCGATCGAGCCCGAGGACGTGGCCCGGATGCTCGCCCTCGGGGACCGGAAGGCGCTCGCGGAGATGCTGCCGACCTTCGGTGCCGTCCAGCACGCCGGGCGTTCCGTCACCGCCACCACCGACGCGCTCGGATTCCGTCATCTCTACTACCGGGCCGGCGATGGCTGGGCGGCGATCTCGACCTCGTCGCGGGTGCTTGCGGGGCTGGCGCCGACAGCGCTGGACCATGACGGTCTCGCCGTGCAGAGCCTGCTGGGCTGGCAGCTGCATGGGCGCAGCCTGTTCGAGTCGGTGGCGAAGGTGCCCGCGGGCCACCTGGTCGAGATCCACGACGGCCTGCTCCGACTGGACGCCTTCACCGACGCGCCGGACGGTGAGCGCGTCGGCCTCACCGAGGCGGTCGCCTCGATGAGCAGCATGCTCCGCAGCTACCTGAGCGCCTATCTCGACGACCACCCGGACGCGATCCTCCAGCTCACGGGTGGCCAGGACTCACGGCTGCTCCTCTCGGCGATCGAACCACGGCGGCGCCGCGGGCTGAGAGTGGTGACCCTCGGGCGGCCCGACTCTCCTGATGTGCGGATCGCCGCCGGCTTGGCGCATCGCTACGGGATGAGGCACGAGATCATCAGCGTGGACGGCCTCGACACGCTCGAGCCCGAGGAGGTGTACGCACGGTGTGTCGCCGCCGCCGGTGCGATCGAGCTCGGTGCGGACCCGTTGGCCTGGGCCGCCCTGGACTTCGCCGAGGCCCGGGCGATGCCGGGCCCGCGGATCTCCGGCCTCGGTGGGGAGGTGGCCCGCGGGTTCTACTACCTGGGCCGCAACGGTGCTGGACCTGTGACAGAGGCACGGGCGCGGCGCCTCGCCGACTGGCGGATGTTCGTCAACGAGGCCGTCGAGTCCTCCGCGCTCCGGCCGGCGTTCCGTGAGCGGGCGCGCGAGGTCGCCCACGCCGAGGTCCTGACCGCCCTCGCCGGGGGTGGGCACTCGTGGTTCGAGGCGACGGATGATCTCTACCTCGGCCAGCGGATGCAGCACTGGGCAGGAGCGACCGAGTCGCCGGTGAGCGCCCGCCGCAGGATCGTCAACCCGATGCTCGACGATCGCTGGATCGCGACCGTCCGGGCGCTGGCGCCGGCGGACAAGGCGGCCTCCCGCTTCCTGGCCCGGCTCCAGGTCCAGCTCGATGCCGAGCTGGCCAGGCTGCCGCTGGAGGGGCGTCCCTCGCCGGCGACCTACGTCACGCCCGGATGGCGCAGCTCCTGGCGCCGAGGTGCGACGACGGTGAGCAAGGCCGGTCGCAAGCTCGGACAGCGAGTCCGGCGACACGGTCGGCCACCCGTCGGTGGGGAGATCCTGGCCGACGGGGTGGTGACCTACTGGCGGGCCCACCCGGAGGCGATCGCCGGCCTCTCGGAGACCGAGGTCGTTCAGCCCAGCTGGCTCGACGACGTCCTGGCGGGCAGGCATGACCCGGGGCCTGGCACGGTGGCGTTCCTGCTCAACCTCGCCATCGCCTCCGGCACGGTGCGTCACTCCGGCGTCACCGCTGCGAGATGAGGTCCCGGTCGGCTTTCCGGACGGCCGGGTCGGCGTGCTCGCGGGCCTGTGCCCGGCGGGCCGCGCGGGCGAGGGAGAGGCGCTCGAGCCAGATGACCGCGACCACGGTGAGCGACCCGCCCAGCAGGGCCAGTCCTCCCGCCGTACGCGACCGGCTGCCGCTGATCTCCTGGACGACCACGTCCTCCGGTGCCATCTCGGTGGACATCCGCGAAACCTCACGGACACCCAGCTCGTCCTGCCGCCGTTCGAGGATGCGGTCGAGGTCCCGGGCGATCCGGGCCGCCTCATCCTCGACCCGACCCGCGTCCGCGTCCACGACCTGAATGTCGATCACGGGGTGGCTGTAGATCGGGAGCCACTGGTTGCCCACGTTGCGCATCCGGACCCGTTCTCCCTGTTCGAGTCCCTCGCCGTAGAGGGTCGTCTCCGTCGTGCTCATGTTGAGCGGGTGCCGGCCCTGGTTGTACTCCTCCACCAGCAGGCCCGCCATCGGGACCATCCCATAAGGGTCCTCGCGGAGGGTGTTCGGGTTGACCGTCTCGTTCGGAGGCAGCAGCACCACCTCGAACTGGGTGAAGTAGACCGGCGGCCGGTCGAGCAGCACCAGCGCTCCGCCCAGCGTCATCAGTGCACAGACCGCGACGACGTACCACCTGCGCAGCAGCAGGACGGCGAGTTCGAGGGCTGTCACAGCTCTCACCCTGAGCCTGACCACCGGCGGGCGACCGCGATCCGTGTGCTCCTACCTCGTCTTGGGTATGCCGAGATGGGTGCGCCTCGGACCAGGCCGCAGAACCCGACGATGGTGATGCCGGGCACGAGAGATGCCTCGACCACTGTCTAGCGAAAGCGACCGGAACACATGGAACTCAGCGCGGTGTGGGGGGCCTTGGCGCGTCGCTGGTATCTCGTGATCGTCACGTTGGGGCTGACCGTCGTGGCCGTCGTGGTGATGATGGGGCGGGTGGGGCCGTCCTACACCGCACAGGGCACTCTGCTCCTGTTCCCGCCGGAGGGGACGACGCGAGCGGGCGAGCGGGTCGAGGGCAACCCGTACCTCTCGCTGGGCGGTCTCAACCCGGCCCGTGACATCCTCATCCGCGCGATGACGTCCAGGACGGCCCGGGCCGACCTCGAGAAGAGCCACCCGGACGTGGACTATTCGATGTACGCCGACATGGCGGTGAGCGGGCCGATCATCGTGGTCGACGTGACCGGCTCCAGCAAGAAGGAGACCATCGGCGCCCTGAACGCCCTGTTCGAGACCGTGCCGGGGGTGCTCACCGACCTGCAGTCCGATCTCGGGATCAAGCGCCGTGAGTACATCACCATCCAGGAACTCACCATCGACGAGACCGCGGAGAAGGTGACCACGGACCAGCTCCGCGCCGGGATCGTCGGCGGCGCGGGCGTCCTGGTGGGCGGGCTCCTCGTCATCGGGCTGCTGGACGGGCTGCTGCTCTCCAAGAGCCGTGGCGGCCGCCGCGAACAGGAGGGCGAGCCGCACGATGCAGGTGACATCGGCGAGGACCGCGCCGGCCCCAGGATCGTCGAACCGCTGGACTCGGACGGCTGGGTCAGGCCGCCGCCCCGGAACGGGTTCGCCCAGGTCGTACCGCGCGACGAGCAGTCGTCCGCCGCGCGGCTCAGGTGAGAGACCATGAGGACGGCCCCGCTCGCCGGAGGGCGTAGCCCGGGTCAGCCGACGGTAGGTGTGCGCCGCTCTCTCGACGCCGCCACCATCTTGACCGTCTACATCGTCGTGCTGCTCTCGATCCGATCGGTGCTCGTCGTACCGGCGCTGGGTACGGCGGGTGCGCCGGCGACGATCGTTGCGATCGGCGCTTTCCTGTGGTGGGTCTGGTACCACGTCCAACGGGTCTATCGGATCGATCTGGGGGTTCAGCCGCTACGCATCGCGGTCCTGGGGCTCCTCCTGGCCGTGATGGCCTCCTACGTGCTGGCGATGTCCGGCCCCATGCCTGGCAACGAGCTGACGCCCGCCGACAGCGGACTGCTCAGGACGATCGGTATGGTCGGGCTGGCCATGGTGGCGGCGGAGGGGATCTCGTCGCTCGACAGGTTGCACGCGGTGGCCCGCCGGTTGGTGATCGGGATCGGGCTGGTGGCGGCGCTGGGCCTGGCCCAGTTCGTGACGCGCCAGCCCCTGGTGGACCGGATCAGCATCCCCGGACTCTCTGCCCGTGGCATCGAGATCGGCCTGTACGAGCGCAGTGGCATGCCACGGCTGAGCGGGACCTCGACCCACCCGATCGAGTACGGCGTCATCTTGTCGATGGTGCTGCCGCTGGTGATCGTGTACGCGCTGCACGCGCCCACGCGACGCTGGCTCTACCGAGTCCTCCTGGCCGTCGTGGCGATCGCGATCTTCATGGTGATCTCGCGCTCGGCCATTCTGTGCACCGGCGTCGCGGTCATCGTCCTCGCCCTGCGCTGGAGCTGGCGTCTGCGGCTGGCCGCGCTCGGGTGCGCGGCCGCGATCTCGGGACTGGTCTATCTCCTGGTGCCGGGGATGCTCGGTGTCATCACCGGGCTCTTCGTGGGCGCCGGCGACGACGCCAGCGTGGCGTCCCGAACCGACGCCTACGGCGTGGCCTTCCAGTTCATCGCGCGTGACCCGTGGCTGGGCCGCGGGCCCGGGACGTTCCTGCCGCAGTACTGGATCCTCGACAACCAGTACCTGGGTCACACCATCGAGACCGGTTTGGTCGGCATGGCCGCCCTGCTGGCCGTCATCCTGGTCGCCGCCTTCACCGCTCGCTCCGCCCGGGAGGCTGCTGCCACCGACTTCGACCGTGAGCTTGCCCAGGGTCTGCTCGCCGCGGTCCTCGCCGGCGCGACCGCGATGGCCTTCTACGACCTGTTCGCGTTCCCGCAGTCGTCGGGCTGCTTCTTCCTGGTGATCGGTCTCGCCGGTGCTCTGCATCGGCTCGTCCGCGTACGGCATCCGGGGCCGTCATCCAGGATCGACGACTCCGCCGTCCGACCACACGTTTCCGCGCCAGACGTTGCCCGGCGCTGAGGAGTCGAAGGACGCGATCGGGAACCAGTACCCGCAGTTGGGCCGCGCCGCGGTGCGCTGGAAGACGTTGTCGATGAACCGGATGCGGTTCGCATCACCGTATGCCTTGCCCTCCGACGAGCCGCCATAGGCGCAGGTGCCGCCGGTCGTCACGAGGAAGACGTTGCGCTCGATGAGGTTGTCCTCGACGGTGGCGAAGTCGCCGTACCCGGTCAGGCCTGCCGAGCAGCCAGCGTCGGGCGGGACATCAGGTGCGTCGCAGGCGATCGTGTTGTGTCTGATGACACCGCCGGCCCCCATCCGGATCCCGGATTCGTGGGCTACCCCGCTGACGTCCGTGAACTGGCCGTGCACGTAGGAGTCCCGCACGGTGCAGTCGCGCCAGCAGTTGATCGAGCGGTTGCCTCCGGTGACCTCGACCCGGAGAGCGGTGAAGCCGACGTTGCCGATCCCGGTGCCGCCGCGGTTGCCGATCCGGACCTCGCTGTCGACGATCGTGAAGCCGAGCCCCTCCGACGCCTCGTCGTTGTAGACGGTCCCGTTGATCACCGAGTTGCGGATCGTGACGTCGGCCGCACGTACGTTCAGCGTGCAGTTCACGATCTTGCTGTCGATCACGGTGCCGGCCACGGTGATGTTGCACGGTCCCGTGTAGGGGGCCAGACGGACGCCCGCGGGCACACCGGTGGTCGCCGGGTTCGGGAACCCGTCGGGTATCGAGGCCGGGAGCGACGGGCTTGCGGTCCCCTTCGGGGGCGGAGGGCTCGAGAGCGGCGACGTGGTGCTCGCGGGAGCCGGGTCCGGCGTGGACGATTCCGCGGTCGGACCCTGGCTCGTCGCGGACGAAGCGGCCGAGGGCGAGTACGTCGAGGACGGGGTCGGTGAGGGTGGAGACGACCGGACGGAGCCGGTGCGGCGTACCACGATGTCCACGGCGTAGCTGTTCGCCCCGAAGGTTTGGGCGGGGAAAGAGCCCGGCCGGTAGGAGTAGACGCCGGCATCGGCCCCGGCAGTGATCGGTCCTCTGGAGACGGACTCGACGAAGAAGTTCTGATCGGTGGAGTACCGGCCCTTGGGGGCGGTGTAGGAGACGACGTAGTCCCGGCCGGGTTCGAGGACGACCTTGCGGTCGAGGTCTGCCACCTGGAGGCCGCGCCGGGGCTCGTCGGCGAACCGAGCCGTGGCGAGCGCACGTCCTCCTGCGGACCACAGGGTGCCGGTGTGCGGCCCGGTGTTCGCGGAGCTCTTGTAGAACTGGACCGCGACGGCTTCGACCTGCTCGGTCACCTGGAACCGCAGACCCAGCTCGACCGGACGCTGATCCGGGCCGGTGACGATCGCGGGGACCGCGTCGTCGGGGAGCAGGCTGACCGGCTCCGCCTGGACCTGCGAGATCGGTCGGATCGTCCAGGCGACGATGGCGGCGACCGTGATCAGGGTGCTGCCGATCAGGAGAAGCGGTCTCCGGGCAGAGCCGCGCGGGCGTGCCGGTCCGGAGGTTCGACTTTCCGAGGTTTGCATGTGGTTGCACCGTTCGGGTGTAGGCAGCGCCGTTGCGATACCGACCCTGCACAGATCCGGGCGGCTAGAGCATCGTCCAGAATCGGTATGTCGACCATGGTTTCTCGAGAAGGTCATCTTCCGGGGCGGTGCCTCCACGCCTACCTGATACGGGGGATCCGGGTTCCCTGGGCCGCTCGTCTGGTCGCTACGCCGTTGACGATTGCCAGGTGAATCTCGAGCTCCGATCCCGACTGGTGGACTCTCCTGCGTCTCTCGGTGCCAAGCTCCGGCTGCGGCGCTGGGAGAGGTTCACGACACTCTTCCCCGACATCGCCGACATGAAGGTGCTCGACGTCGGCGGCACCACCGAGTCCTGGCTGCGGGCGCCGGTACGCCCCGGGCACGTCGTCGTGCTCAACCTGACCGAACCGGGAGCCGGCGAAGAGGGCTGGCTGACGCCCGTGACGGGAGACGCCTGCGACGCCCGCAGCGCGTTGGAGGATGCTGGTGCGCCGGTGGCGTACGACCTGGTGTTCTCCAACTCCCTGCTCGAGCATGTCGGCGGCCATGCCCAGCGGTCGAGGCTGGCCGAGCAGATCAGACAGGCCGCGCCGCGGCACTGGGTCCAGACGCCCTACCGGTACTTCCCGATCGAGCCGCACTGGCTCTTCCCCGGGATGCAGTTCCTCCCGGTGGCGCTTCGGGCCCGGGTCGCCGAGCGCTGGCCGCTGGTCCACACGCTTCCCGCCTCACGCGCCGAGGCGATGGCCGACGTGCAGTGGACCGAGCTGGTCGGGATGACGGAGATGCGCTCCTACTTCCCTGACTCCGAGATCCTCCGGGAGCGAGTCCTCGGTCTGACCAAGTCGATGATCGCGGTGCGGACACGATGAGGACTGCGCTCCACTCGCTGCTGCGCGAGCACGCCGAGGCGCGACCGGGTGCTCCGGCGCTCTCCTACAAGGGCATCACGCAGAGCTATGCCGAGGTCTGGGCCTCGGCCTGCTCGATCGCCGCCGGGCTCGGCGACCTCGGTCTGGCTCGAGGGGACCGCTGCGCGATCTTCCTGGAGAAGCGACCCGAGACGGTCGCCTCGATCTTCGCGGCCACGGCCGCGGGCGGCGTCTTCGTGCCGGTCAACCCGTTGCTCAAGGCTGGCCAGGTCGCCCACATCCTCGACGACTGCTCGGTCAAGGTGCTCATCACGTCACGAGAGAGACTGCTTCTGCTCCGCGAGGAGCTGAAGAGGTGCGAGGCTCTCGAGCACATCGTCCTGGTGGGCACCGAGGTCCCTGACGAGGTTGCTCTCGACATCGCGGTGCACGCCTGGCCGGACGTGTTCTCGACCGAGGCCGCCGCGCCTGCCGATGCGACGATCGACCAGGATCTGGCCGCGATCCTCTACACCTCGGGCAGCACCGGCAGGCCGAAGGGCGTGGTGCTGAGCCACCGCAACCTCGTGGTCGGTGCCGACAGCGTCAGCAGCTACCTCGGCAACGGGCCCGATGACGTCATCCTCTCGGTGCTCCCGCTCAGCTTCGATGCCGGCCTCAGCCAGCTCACGACCGCCTTCGCGGTCGGAGCGCATGTGGTGCTGATGAACTATCTGCTGCCGGGCGAGGTTCCCCGGCTGTGCGCAGAGCACGGGGTGACCGGGCTGACCTGCGTACCTCCGCTGTGGCTGCAGCTGGCCGGCATCGAGTGGCCGCCGGAGGCGAGGGCCGGCCTGCGCTACTTCGCGAACACCGGCGGACGGATGCCTCGGGCCACGCTGCAACGGCTTCGCGAGCTGTTCTCGGAGGCACAGCCCTTCCTGATGTACGGACTGACCGAGTCCTTCCGATCCACCTATCTCGACCCGGCCGAGGTCGACCGGCGTCCGGACTCCATCGGCAAGGCCATCCCGAACGCCGAGGTCCTCGTCGTACGTCCCGACGGGACGCCCTGCGAGCCCGGCGAGGAGGGGGAGCTCGTCCATCGCGGCGCATTGGTGGCGCAGGGCTACTGGGGCGATCCCGTGCGGACCGCCGAGCGGTTCCGGCCACTGCCGCGGGAGCAGGCGTCGTGGCGTACGCCTGAGCTGTGCGTGTGGTCCGGCGACCGGGTCGTGGCCGACGAGGAGGGTTTCCTCTACTTCGTCGGGCGCCTGGACGACATGATCAAGACCTCCGGCTATCGAGTCAGCCCGACCGAGATCGAGGAGGTCACCTACGACACCGGTCTGGTCCGTGACGCGGTGGCGCTCGGGCTGCCCGACGACCGGCTCGGGCAGCGGATCGTGCTGCTGGTGACGCCTCCCGCAGGACAGACGGAGATCGAGGTCGACCGGCTGCTGACCGCGCTGCGCCGCGCGATGCCGCCCTACATGGTGCCGTCGACCATCGACGTACGCCCGGAGCTCCCGCGCTCGCCGAACGGGAAGTTCGACCGTGTCCTGATCCGGACCGTGCTCACGTCGTGACGGTCAGCGCAGCCTCTTGACGAGACCCGCCGCCTGGCGCTCCATCCGCCGGGCGATGCCCTGCCCGTTCAGGATCTGGCTGCGTACGCTGGCGCCGTCGTCGCTCGAGGTGATGCTGAACCTGGGCTGCAACCAGGCCCCGGCCACCGCATGGGCCCGGTCGCTGGTGTAGACGTGCTGGTAGCCGAGGCGGCGCAGGTGACGCAGCGTGGTGCGGTCGTAGCGGCCCAGTGGGAGCGCGGCCTCCTCCACCACCTCACCGGCCGCCATGGTGATCTGCTCGCGGGCCTCGATCAGCTCGCGGCGTACGCCCGCGGCGTCGAGGCCGCGCCAGCTGACGTGGTCCATGCCGTGGGTGCCGATCCGCATGCCCGCCACCCGCAGGAGGCGGATGTCGAGACGGTCGACGCTCCCCGGCAGCCCCAGCCGCCCGGCCAGGACGAAGAAGGTGGCGCTCAGGCCGCGGGTCAGCAGACCCGGCAGACCGAGGGCCACGTCGGAGTGGTTGCCATCGTCGAAGCTGATCCGCACCTCGGGGCGGCCGGCCACGGCGTCGAGGATGTCCTCGTAGGCGTCCTGGCTGATCCAGTAGCGGTCCTCGCCCGGCTCCAGCTCGCGCTCGGGCTCGCCGATGCCGTGGAAGCAGATGTTGGTCACGTGGGCGGGCATGTTCTCCACGCTAAGGAGCCGGAGGGCGTGTCCGGTCGCCCGGGGCGATGGCCTACCTCATACGGGGGATCTGCACTCGTGAGGCGGTTCCGGCAGGGGGGTCGGCCGCCGAGACTCGTGACCGTGTCGCAGCCGATCCGCAGCATCGCCGTCGTGGTGGTGACCTACAACAGCGCTCACCTGCTGGCCGATCTCGTCGCCACCCTGCCGGGTGGGCTCGTCGGCCTCGGGTGGCGGTTGGTGTTCGCCGACAACGCCTCGGCCGACGGCTCCGTGGCCGTGGCGCGTCGGCTCGCGCCCGAGGCGACCGTCGTCGAGACCGGGCGCAACGGTGGCTACGCCGCCGGGATCAACGCCGGTGTCGCAGCCGCCTTCGCCGAGGACCCGGGCCTCGACGCGGTGCTGGTGCTGAACCCGGACGTACGCCTCGAGCCCGGCTGTGGCGTGGCGCTCGCGCGCGAGCTCGCCCTGCCCGCCGGTGGGAAGCCCGGGGTCGGTGTCGCCGTTCCCCACCTGGTCGACGCCGAGGGCCGGCTGATCGAGTCGATGCGCGGTGCGCCGAACCTGGTCAGGGCCTTCGCCGACGCCGTCGTGGGCGCCAACCGCGCCGGCAAGGTCCGGTGGGCGGGCGAGATCGTGGCGTCGCCGGCCGAGTACGAGCGTGCTCAGGACACCGACTGGGCCGAGGGCTCCACCCAGCTGATCAGCGCGGAGTGCTGGCAGGCGTGCGGGCCCTGGGACGAGTCCTTCTTCCTCTACTCCGAGGAGACCGAGTTCCACCTGCGTGCCCGTGACCGGGGTTTCCGGGTGCGGTACGTCCCTGCCGCCCGCGCCGTGCACCTCGGTGGTGAGTCCACCACCTCCCCCGGGCTGTGGGCGCTGCTGGTCGCCAACCGGGTGCGGCTCTTCACGGTCCGTCGGGGACGGGTCCAGGGGGCGGCGTACTGGCTGATGGTGCTGGCCCGTGAGTGCAGCCGTGCGCTGCTGGGGAAGCAGACCTCGCGACGTGCCGTACGCACCCTGGTCAGCCCGCGGCGGATGAGCGCCCCGCGTGGGCCCGAGTGGGTGGCGAGCGCATGAAGGCCGTGCTCGCCCCGATCACGGCCGAGGACCTTCCGGCCGTCTCCGGGTTCCTGCACCAGGAGCTGAACCCGCGGGTGCGGGAGCTGGAGTGGACCCAGGCGCTGCGGGTGCCGTGGGACGTACCCCAGCCCAACCACGGTTTCTTCCTCGCCGAGGAGGACCGGGTGGTCGGGGCCTACCTCGCCTACTACTCCGAGCGGAGGGTCGGTGCCGAGACGCTCCAGGTCTGCAACCTGGGCGCGTGGTGCGTGCTCGACAGCCACCGCCACCAGGGGTTGCGGCTGCTGACCACGCTGCTCAAGCAACCCGGCTACGAGTTCACCGACTTCTCGCCCTCGGGCAACGTGGTCGCGCTCAACCGGAAGCTCAAGTTCACGGATCTGGACACGACCACGTCGCTGGTGCCCGCGGTGGCGCTGCCTCGGCGTGGGGTGCGGGTGAGCAGCCGTCCCGACGTGCTGGACGCGGTCCTGCAGGGCGAGGAGCGGGACCTCTACGCCGACCACCGCGCCGCGGCGGCGGCCCGGCACGTGGTGCTGAGCACCGGCTCCGAGCACTGCTACGTGGTCGCCCGCAAGGACACCCGCAAAGGGGTGCGGGCCTTCGCCTCGGTCCTCTACGCGAGCAACCCGGAGCTGCTCCGCCGGCAGGCGCCGCGGCTGGCCGCGCACCTGCTGAGGCAGCACGGCATCGCGGCGACCCTGGTCGAGCACCGGGTCGCCGGCGGAGCGCCCGCCGGGTCGCACCGGCTGTCGCGGTCGCGGCCGAAGATGCTGCGCAGCGACGCCCTCGACCCGGCCCGGGTCGACTACCTGTACAGCGAGCTGACATGTCTGGAGTGGTGAGATGACGTCTGAGACCGGTGGTCGAGCTTGCCGAGACCACGTCGGAGGCGTACCGGTGCGGCTGCTGGCGGAGCGGGTCGGGTCGACACCGTTCTTCGCCTACGACCGGGCCGCGATCGACGTCCGGGTCGCCGCGTTGCGATCCGCGCTCCCCGGGGACGTGCACCTGAGCTATGCGGTCAAGGCCAACCCGATGCCGGCGGTGGTGCAGCACCTCGCCCGGACGCTCGACGCGCTCGACGTCGCCTCGGGGGCCGAGATGCGGGTGGCGCTCGACACCGGGATCGCTCCGGGGTCTGTGAGCTTCGCAGGACCCGGGAAGTCGGTCGCCGAGCTGTCGTCCGCGGTGGCGGCGGGCGTGCTCGTCGAGATCGAGTCGCCGCTGGAGGCCGACCGTCTGGTCGAGGCCGCCGAGCGGCTCGGTCTCCGGCCGCGGGTCGCGGTGCGGGTCAACCCGGACTTCGAGGTCAAGGGCTCCGGGATGCGGATGGGCGGCGGCGCCCAGCAGTTCGGGGTCGACGCCGAGACCGTGCCGCTGCTGCTCAAGACGCTGCACGACCGCGACGTCGAGGTGGCCGGGTTCCACGTCTTCTCCGGCTCTCAGAACCTGCACGCGTCGATCCTGGCGGAGGCCCAGGAGCGCACCGTCGACCTCGTGCTGCGGCTCTCCGACGACCTTCCCGCGGCGATGACCTATCTCAACATCGGTGGCGGCTTCGGGATCCCCTACTACACCCAGGACCGCCCTCTCGACCTCGGCCTCGTCGGCTCGCGGCTCGAGGAGCTGCTCGCCGCCCGCGTACGTCCTGCCCTGCCGTCCGCGCAGGTCGTGATCGAGCTCGGCCGCTATCTCGTCGGCGAGGCGGGGGTCTATGTGACCCGGGTCGTCGACCGCAAGATCTCGCGCGGCAAGACCTTCCTCGTCGTCGACGGTGGCATGCACCACCAGCTCGCCGCCTCCGGCAACTTCGGCCAGGTCATTCGCCGCAACTATCCGATCTCGGTCGCTGCGGCCCAGGAGGCCGAGGAAGAGACGGTGCAGGTCGTCGGCTGCCTGTGCACGCCGCTGGACCTGCTCGGCGACAAGGTGAGCCTGCCGCGGGCGGAGGTGGGCGACCTCGTCGTGGTCCATCAGGCCGGGGCGTACGGGCTCACCGCCAGCCCTACCGCTTTCCTGAGCCACCCGGCGCCGCTCGAAGTGCTCGTCTGAACCCCTGAACCCGTTGAACCCGAAGGAGTCCCCATGACCATCGACACCACCGAGGCCACCCTCGATCAGGTCGGCGCGGCGATCACCGACGTGATCGGCCCCGACCACAGCGCTGGCACGCTCACCGCGGACACGCTGCTGTTCGGCTCCCTTCCCGAGCTCGACTCGCTCGCCCTGGTCGAGCTGATCACCGTCCTCGAGGACCGCTTCGGCTTCGAGATGGACGAGGACGACATCAACGCCGACGTGTTCGAGTCGGTCGGGTCGCTGGCCGAGTACGTGCGCGGGCAGCTGGGGTGATGTTCACCGAGGTACCTCGGTTCGGCGTCACTGCCTTCGTGGAGTTCCACGAAGGCAGTGACTGCTCACCGAGGTAACTCGGTGAGCATCCCGCCCTCGGCCAGCGCCTGAGCGGCCGCCTGGTCGATCTTGCCGTTGCCGAGGCGGGGGAGCTGGGCGACGGGTACGAGTAGGTCCGGCACCGAGTCCGGGCGCAGGACCGTCGGGAGACCACGACGGAGGTCGTCGAGCTGGGTGGCCGGGCCCTCGACGAGGCTGACCAGGTCGCCGGCGGGGGTGGCGGCGGTGAAGGTGGCCACCCCGAAGGCCTGCTTCACCTCGGCGTCGAGGGCGTCCAGGTCGACGAAGCTCGCGCTGCGCTTGACCCGGCGCCCCGCGCGGCCCAGGCAGAAGAAGTCGTCGCCGCGGCGGACGCCGAGGTCGCCGGTGAGCACCCGCTCCGGGCTGTCCCAGCGCGGGTACTCCCCGTTCGGGGTGCCGAAGAGGTAGCCGTCGGGCAGATGGGGTGACTCGATGGCGAGCATCCCCTCGGCGGGCGCCCCGTCGTCGCCGTCGGCCGACAACGACGTACGCCACGCCCCGACCGCCCCGCGCCCGATACCCAGCGCCCCGTGGACCGTCGGCAGCTCGTCGCCGGCAGCGAAGCGGGCGGCGCTGGCGAACCCGATCGTCTCGCTGGTGCCGTACGTGTTGACGACCGTCGCGACCCCGAGGTCGAAGACCCGCTGGGCGTCGGTGGCGGAGAGCCGGTCGCCGCCCGAGCCCCAGACCCGTAGCGTCCGCGGGGCGGCGTCGACCCGCTCGGCGGCCGCGAGGTCGATGAACCGGGGAGCCAGCCGCAGGTGCGTCGCAGCGATGCGGGCGCAGAAGCCGAGCGGCCGGAGCCGGTCGCCCAGCGCTCCGGACAGGTGCAGGGAGGAGCCGGCGGCCAGGGCGACCAGCAGGTTGGTCATCGCCAGGTCGTAGGAGAGGTGGGAGACCTCGGCCCACGCCGAGGAGGCGTCCAGGTCGAGCGCGGCCGCTCCGTGCGGGACGAAGGCATCGATCCCGGCCCAGGCCGACACCACGCCCTTCGGGCCGCCGCCGGTGGAGCCGGAGGACATCGCGACGTACCCGGCCGTTCGCGGTTCCGCCGGTGATGACGAAACGACCGCTCGGATCCCCGACCGGTCGAGGACGACGTCGGGGTGGAGCGCCTGGACGAGCGAGCGGCGGTGCTCCTCGGGCGCCGACGGGTCGACGAAGCAGATCGAGAGGTCACCGAGGATCGCGGCCACGAGCGCGACGACAGCATCGGTCGAGAGCGGCAGCGCGACCGCGACCAGCGGCCGCGAAACGCCCGCGGCCGCGACGAGGGCGAGCCGCAGCTCCTCGGCCGCGTCGACCAGCCCGTCCGGACCGACCGAGGTCCGCCGATCGGCGATCACGGCCTCCGACAGAGTTCGGGTGCGTACGGAGAGGATGCGCTCGGCCAGCGGGTTCACAGAACGCGAGGCTAGGAGCCGCGAGCCGTCGGGGTGCGGGCCTCGCGACTCACGATCCCCGGATTGGGGGATATGCCGTACATGCCCGACAAGCCGGTCCTGCCACCCTCAACGCTGCTCCTATGGTCAAAGAGATCGTGGCGAGGACGCACGTGCTGATCATCGTCCAGAACCTCCCCGTGCCGCTGGACCGACGGGTCTGGCTGGAGTGCCAGGCGCTGGTCGCGCGCGGCTACGAGGTGAGCGTGATCTGCCCGAAGGGCCCCGGCGACACGGGGCGCCAGCAGCTGGGTGGCGTACGCATCTACAAGTACAAGCCCGCGCCGCAGGCCCGCGGCGTGCTCGGCTACCTGCTCGAGTTCGTCTACTGCTGGATCCGCACGGCGCTGCTGGCCACCAAGGTCTGGCGCGACCGCCCGTTCACGATCATGCAGGCGTGCAACCCGCCCGACACCTACTGGCTCCTGGCCCGCATCTGGAAGCGCCGCGGCGTCCGGTTCGTCTTCGACCAGCACGACCTCAACCCCGAGCTCTTCCTCTCCCGGTTCGGCACCCCGACCTCCCTGCCCGCGCGCGCCCAGCTGGCCGCGCTGCGCTGGCTCGAGAAGCAGACGTACGCCGCCGCCGACCAGGTCATCTCGACCAACGAGTCCTACCGGAAGGTCGCGATCACCCGCGGCGGGATGGCTCCCGCGGACGTGACCGTGGTCCGCAGCGGACCCGACACCGCGGTGATGCGTCCGGTGCGGCCCCACGACCCGGCGCCCCATGCAGACCGTCACACGCTCGTCTACCTCGGGATCATGGGTCCCCAGGACGGTGTCGACACGGTGCTGGAGGTCATGGAGGAGCTCGTCCACCGGCGCGGTCGTACCGATGTCGACGCCGTGCTGATGGGCTTCGGAGACTGCCTCGATGACCTCAAGCGCCGCTGCACCGAGCTGGGCCTCGACGACGTGGTCACGTTCACCGGGCGGGCCGGCTCCGCGCTGATCGCCCAGCACCTCAGCGCTGCCGCCGTCGGCCTGTGCCCCGACCTGAAGACGCCGCTCAACGACGTCTCGACGATGAACAAGACGATGGAGTACATGGCGTACGCCCTGCCCTCGGTCTCCTTCGACCTGGTCGAGACGCGGGTCTCCGCCGAGGACGCGGCGCTCTTCGTCCCGTCCGGCGACGTCGCGGCGTTCACCGATGCGGTCGAGTCGCTGCTGGACGATCCCGAGCTTCGTGTCGAGCTGGCGTTGCGCGCACGGGAGCGGGCGGCGAAGGTCCTCGACTGGGGGCCGCAGTCGGCGGCGTACGTCCAGGTCTACGACTCCATGTGCGCGATCGGGGAGGCACCGAAGGGCGTCGAGGGGTTCGACTACGTCGATCTGGACGACCCGGACGCACTGCGACAGTTCGTGCTCACCCGCGGACCTGCGGTGACGTAACCGATTTGGGGTATATGACCTGGATTTCGGGACCGAGGCCCGCGCGGATCCCTTGGGATGTCTCCTTGTGCTGAAAATAGGGGCCATCGGCTCCTAGTCGAACTAGGAGTCAACCCCACGTGACCCCCATTGTGCGGATGCTCGGGACCCGCGGCGTGCCCGCTGCCCATGGCGGGTTCGAGACCGCGGTGGAGAACATCGGACTCGACCTGGTCGACCGCGGCTGGCGGGTGATCGTCTACTGCCAGGACGACGAGCCGCATGCGGACCTGCGCATCGACTCCTGGAAGGGCATCGAGCGCGTCCACGTGCCGGCCCGTCACGACGGTCCGCGCGGGACGATCGAGTTCGACGTCGGCGCGGTGCGTCATGCCGCCCGGGAGGCCGCGCAGGACGGCAGCGTCTGCGTGACGTTCGGCTACAACACCGGCGCGCTCAACTCGGTGCTGCGCTCCCGCCGCATCCCCAACATCATCAACATGGACGGCATCGAGTGGAAGCGGGCCCGTTGGTCCGGCCCCGAGAAGGCGTTCCTGTGGACGCAGGAGCGGGCCGCCTGCTGGCTCGGTGACCATCTCATCGCCGACCACCCCGAGATCGCCCGCCACCTGGCGACCCGGGTGCCGGCCGAGAAGATCACCACGATCGCCTACGGTGCGCCGCCTGTCGTCGATGCACCTGAGTGGCCGGTGCTCGACCACGGGCTGGAGCCCGGCTCCTACCTCACCCTGATCGCCCGGCCGGTGCCGGAGAACAGCATCCTCGAGGTCGTCCGGGCCTTCTCCAGCCGCCGGTGGGGCCGTCAGCTGGTGGTCCTTGGTTCCTATGACGCTGCCGACGACTACCAGCGCGCGGTCCTGAGGGCGGCGAGCGACGAGGTCGTCTTCCTCGGCGCGATCTACGACACCGACATCGTCTCCGCCCTGCGCTTCCACTCGGTGGCGTACGTCCACGGGCATCAGGTCGGCGGCACCAACCCGTCGCTGGTCGAGGCCCTCGGCTGCGGCAACGCCGTGATCGCCCACGACAACCGCTACAACCGCTGGGTCGCCGACGGCGCCGCGCTCTACTTCGCCGACGAGGCCGGCATCGTCACCGCGCTCGAGCGGGTCCTGTCCGAGCCCGAGCTCACCGCGTCGCTGTCCGCGGCCGCCCGTGCGCGGCACTCGGCCGAGTTCACCTGGAGCCGGATCACCGACCAGTACGAGGCGCTCATCCGCGCCCACCTGCGCTGAGGTTCGCTAGACGTCGGTGGCGATGTCTGCCGCGCGGGGTGCGGCCTCGCGCGCGGCGTAGGCGCGGTAGGCGAGCACGCAGGCGACGGTGAGGACGGCGGCGGTCGCGGCGCAGACGGTGAAGAGCATGTGCCACTCGTCGTGGTCGGCGGCAGGCCCGGCGACGACGGCGGCGATCGAGCTGCCGATGAAGAGCGAGGCGGCGAAGCAGGCCACGACCGTGCCGCGTGCCTCGGGGACGATCGAGGTCGCCCAGGTCTGCAGCGAGGTGTGCAGGAAGGCCCAGGTGATGCCGAGCATGATCACGATGCCGATGATGGTGGGCACCGAGACGCGCATGGTCGCGACGGCGTACCCGACCGTCAGGGCGCTGCCGCCGATCCCCATCAAGGCCCACCGTGGGAGCCGTTGGGTGAGCGCCTTGAGGACCTGCGAGGAGAGCAGGACCGCGATGCCGTACGCAGCCGCCGCGAGCCCCGCTCGCGCGGCGTCGACGCCCTGGGCCTGCAGGGCGGGGGCGAGGAGGGTGAGCACGCCCAGGACCAGGCCGCCCTCGACGAAGACGAGCAGTCCGACCACCAGCACCCAGCGGTTGCTCAACGCTGCCCGGAACGCGGCTCCGACGCCGCCGTTGGTGGCCCGTGGTGGCTCGGCGAGACTCCTCAGACCCCAGGCACTGACCAGGGCCACCACGGCCGGCACCGCGAACACGACCCGCCATCCCGCCAGCTGACCGGTGATCCCCGCCGCTGCCGCCGCCAGCGCGGTCCCGACCGCCATCGCCGCCATCAGGTCCGAGAGGGCCCGCTGCCGGTGGGTGGCGGAGACGGTGTCGCCGACGTACGTCAGTGACGTCGGCACGATCGCCCCGAAGAACGCTCCAGCGACGACCCGCATCACGACCAGCGTGACCAGGTCGGGCGCCAGCGCTGATCCCAGCCCGGCGATCCCCGCCCCGACGAGCGCACCCCGCATCAGGCGGACTCTGCCGAACCTGTCCGAGAGTGCTCCCCACAACGGCTGGCAGAGCCCGTACGCGAGGTAGTAGCCGCTCGCGATCGCCACCGCCTGGCCCACCGAGACCTCGAACGTCGTGGCGACCAGGACCAGGATCGGGCTCACCACGAATCTGTCGAAGCTGCTGACGAACGAGGCGATGGAGATCCAGACCGGTGGGCGTTTCGGGTCTGGGGGAGGAGACACGTTCTTCAGGTTAGTAAAGAACCGTTGCTTCGCGGCCGGTGTAACCCGGTGACGATCCGGTGGTCGAGCTTTGTTCCGGTGGTCGGTCCTGACGCCCGCTGACCGGTCTCAGCTCTCGCTGAAGCCGTTCGTCCCGGTGCCCAACGTGCGGCTGGCAAGTCTCTCTCGACTCCACGCTCGCGGATTCCCTGCTGGTGGGGACATTTCCCCACTGCGGTGAACGTTCCCCACGCTCCGGAGCGTGGGGAACCTTCACCGCAGTGGGGGACTCTTCGGATCAGAGGGGAATGGTGATGCCGCCGCCCGCCAGCCCGATCCCAACTGAGAATCGCGCCAAACCCCGCCGCCGACCCGATGTGACAACCTGGGTGATCGCCGGGCCCGGAAGGACAATTCACGGATACATCGACGCCCGGAACGCCGCAGCATGAAGCGCAGCCGACTCGGGCCACTCCCGTGCTGAGAGATCGGGGCGGTCACCAGGCGGGTTGGCGGCGACTGCCTTCAACGCGCGCTCCAGGTCCTCGATGGTGAGGGTGCCTTCGAAGAGGTGGAGCCAGCCTTCGCCGACCTCCTCGGCGAGGCGGCGGTTGACCTCGTTGGCGGGGGCGAGGACGGGGGTGTCGAGGGAGAGGGCCAGCAGGAGGGCGCCGGAGTTGTGCATCGCCTTGTAGGGCAGCACGACCAGGGCGGCGGCGGCGACCTCGGCGGCCAGGGTGGCGTCGTCGGCGTAGCTCAGCTCGGCGCTCACGCGGGGGTCGGCCTCTACGGCGGCGCGGACCCGGTCGGCGAGGGTGGGGTCGGAGGGGGAGCCGACGAGGCGTACGTCCAGGTCTGCCTCGGGGTGGTCGGTGACCGCCTCCAGGAGCTGCTCGACGCCCTTGTAGGGCTTGATCAGGCCGAAGTAGAGCACCCGCCTCTCGACGGTTTCGACGGGCTCGGCCAACGCCTCGATCACCGGCTCGAACCAGTCGCGGTAGTGGGCGTGGACGATCGTCGAGGTCGGTACGTCGAGCGGGGGAGCGGTCTGGTCGGTGAGCCGGATGACGTGCCGGGTGCGGCGCTCGAGGGCGTCGAGGAGCCGGTGGTCCCAACGGGTCAGGCCGTCGGGGCGAGCGAGGTTGTGCCAGGTGCGTACGACGGGGGTCCGGGTCAGCCGCAGCCGGGCGACGAACGCGGTGGTGAGCAGGCGGCGGGCCAGGCGACGGAGGGGTGTGCCGGCCGACGTCGTCATCAGCTCGGGCCAGTGCACGTGGAAGACGTCGTAGCGGCCCGCGATGGCCCGGGCGAAGCCGAACAGCACGACCTCGGTGTCGTCACGGCGTCCCAGGGTCTCGACGAGCTGGACGATGTAGGGATTGGTCGTCGGGCGCAGCTCGCGTACCGATTCCATGACCCGGACCGGCCGGTCGCGGCGGCCGTCGCGCAGTCCCTGGAGGACCGCGGAGACGGGGCGTACCGGGTGCAGGAGCTGACGACGTCCACCCCGCATGAGGATCTCGTACGCAGCCCCGACCGCCCCGCGACGCCAGGCCCGCTCCTGCTCCTGGTTGAGCCAGGTCCGCGCGAAGAGGGCGCGGTTGCGGATGTTGAAGTAGTAGTAGGCGGGCGACTTGGCGCGGGAGCCCTCGGCGCGCTGGGTGCCGCCGCCGGAGTGGGTCGCGGTGGCACCGTCGACGATCGCGACCTGGCCCCCGAACGTCCGGACGCGGGCGCACAGGTCGACGTCCTCCCAATAGAGGAAGTAGCGCTCGTCGAAGCCGGTCAGCCGCTCCCACAGCTCACGCGTGACCGCGAAGCAGGCTCCGGTGATCCACGGCAGCGTCTCCGCCTCGGGGTGCTCGGTACGACGCCGCCAGGGACGCATCGCCCCGGTCTTCACGTCGAGATCGATCCCCGCAGAGGCGACCGACCCGTCCGGGCCGAGCACGGTCGGTCCGGCGAGCAGCAGCGGCTCGGCCTCGACGGCGGCCACGAGACGTACCACCGACTCGGCATCGATCGTGGCATCCGGGTTGAGGAAGAGCAGCACCTCGGCGCCCGCGGCCAGCGCGGCTGCGGCGCCCAGGTTGCAGCCGGCACCGAAGCCGGTGTTGGTCCCCGGGAAGACGCCGGTCCAGCCCTCGTGCTCGCAGAGCGCCCTGACCGCTGCCCGGTTGGCGTCGGTCGAGAAGTTGTCGACCACGACGATCCGCGCGGGACCGAGCGCCGCGGCGACCTGGGTCGTGTTCCGCTCGAGCAGGGTTGGATCGCCGTAGCCGACCACGACCACGGCAAGTCGGGAAAGGTCGCTCATCACATGCCGTCCAGCGCCCGCAGCTCACGCCACCACTTGCGCAGCGCGACGACCAGCGCGGCGGCGTTGCAGGCGAAGACCAGCGCGTAGGTCCACCAGAAGAGCATCCCGAAGCCGAGCAGCACGAACATCCAGCACTGCGCCCCGTAGTCCATCGGCAGCAGCGCCCACTTGCGCAGCGGGTTCTCACGGGCCTCCACCGGCGACGAGGAGGGTGTCGGGCGCAGGGTCGGCATCAGGATCAGCCCGAAGTACGTCACCACGCCGACCACCTCGAACCCCAGCGGCACCAGCAGCCAGCCGTCGGCGTCCGGTCCGAACCGGTAGCAGGACACCAGCACCGCCAGATGCAGGCTGGCCGTCTTGAAGCAGTCGATGGTGTGGTCGAGCCACTCGCCGGAGCGCGATCCGCCACCCCGCAGCCGGGCGAGCTGCCCGTCGGAGGAGTCGAGCACGTAGCCAGCGGCCAGCAGGCCTGCGACCACGACTCCGGTCCACCAGCGCGGCTCGGCCAGCGCGAGCACCGTCAGCCCGGCGGCCGAGAGCGTCGCGCTCACCGCCGTCACCTGGTTGGGTGTCGCGCCGATTGTGTGCGCGGCCGCGGCGACGACCCGACCGGCGGGCCGGTTCACGAGCCGCGAGTAGGCCGCGGTGTTGAGCGAAGGCTTCTGTGCCTGCCCCAGCGCCTGCAGGTGCGTACGGAACCCGCCGGGGGCGCGTTCGGCGCCGGTCGCGGCCATGCTCGATCCTGCTTTGCTGTCACGTGGGGGAGGGACATCGGGACCTTAGAGGAGCCTCGACCCTCCCAGGTCGTCCATGCCGTTCGCTCCCCAGATCTGGGTAGGACTTTGCCAGGACCTTCGGCCCGGACTGTTCGAGTGGCCTACCTTTGCTCATCATGCGTTTGTTGGTCGCCCACCCGTCGCCGGACGTCTACGGTTCCGATCTTCAGCTGGTCGAGACGGTGCGCGGGCTGCACCAGGCGGGGCAGCGGATCACCGTGGTCGTCCCCGAGCGTGGACCCCTGATCCCGCTGCTCCAGGCCGCCGGGGCGAGCGTCGAGGTGATGACATTCCCGGTGCTCCGCAAGGCCTACCTCAGCCCGACCGGTCTGGTCCGGCTGGCCGCGGCGCTGATGGTGTTCTGGGTGCGCGCGGCGCGGCTGTGGCGGCGGGTCCGCCCCGGCCGGCTGCTGGTCAACACCGTGACCATCCCGTGGTGGATCGTCGTCGCCCGCGCGGCCCGCGTCCCAGTGGTCTGCCACGTGCACGAGGCCGAGGACGACCAGCCGAAGCCCGTACGTCTCGCTCTGACCGCTCCGCTGCTGCTGGCGACCCGGGTGGTGGCCAACTCGCGGGCATCGCGCGACGTTCTGGTGCGCACGGTGAAGGTGCTGGCGCGGCGTACGACCGTCGTCTACAACGGGGTGCCGGGGCCGGAGTCCGTCGTGTCGCCACGCACCCGGACCCCGAACGGGCCGTTGCGGCTGGTGCTGGTCGGGCGGCTCTCGCCGCGCAAGGGGACCGACGTCGCGTTGGAGGCGCTCGCCGAGGTGCGCCGTGGCGGGATCGACGCGCGGCTGCGGGTGTGCGGCTCGGTGTTCGCGGGCTATGAGTGGTTCGAGCAGGAGCTCCGCGTCCGTGCCTCGGACAGCGACCTCGCGGGCAGCGTCGAGTTCCTCGGCTACGTCCACGAGCCCGCCCGCGAGCTCGACCAGGCCGACGTGGTGCTGGTGCCCTCCCGGGTCGAACCCTTCGGCAACGTCGCCGTCGAGGCCCTGCTCGCCGAGCGGCCGCTGGTCGCGAGCCGGGTGCAGGGGCTGGCCGAGATCGTCACCGATGGCGAGACCGGCCTCCTGGTGACCCCCGGCGACGCCGGTGACCTGGCCGAGGCGATCCGGCGGCTCGCCGCCGACCCGGCCTTCGCTGCCGAATTGGCGTCCAGTGGACGCAAAAATGCTGAGGAGCGCTTCGGCGCCGAGCGCTACCGCGACGAGATCGCCACCGAGGTCCTCGGTTGAGCGCGGTGAGCGAGGACACCGAGCGGCGCGGGCTCGGCAGGAGCGCCGCCCGAGGCGGGATGGTGGTGCTCGGCGGTCAAGGCGTACGCATCCTGGTCCAGGTCGCCTCCGTCGCGGTGCTGTCCCGGCTGCTCAGCCCCCGCGACTACGGCCTGGTCGCGATGGTCCTGGCGGTCATCGCGGTCGCCGAGATCTTCCGCGACCTCGGGCTCTCGACCGCCGCGGTCCAGGCCAAGGTGCTGACCCGCGAGCAGCAGACGAACCTGTGGTGGCTCAACACCGGCCTCGGCGTCGGCCTCGCGCTCCTCGCCGTCGCGGCCGCCCCGCTCGTCGCGGCCCTCTACGACGAGCCGGCACTGACATCCCTGACCGCCGCCCTGGCGGGCATCTTCGTCCTCAACGGCATGGCCGCGCAGTACCGCGCCGACCTCACCCGCCGGATGCTCTTCGCCAGGCTCGCCGCCGCGACCACGCTGGCGCCGCTGCTTGCCCTCGGGATCGCCGCGTACGCAGCGGCCAACGGCGCCGGCTACTGGGCCCTCGTCGTCCAGCAGCTGGTCCAAGGCGCCGTCGCGCTGGGCGCCGTCGGGGCGTTCGCCGGCTGGCTCCCCGGGCGCCCACGGCGCGGGGTCGAGATGGGCGGGTTCCTGCGTTTCGGCTGGTCGCTGGCGGGAACTCAGCTGATCAACTACGCCGCCAGCAACATCGACTCCGTGCTCATCGGCACCCGCCTGGGCGCCGACCAGCTCGGCTCCTACAACCGCGCCTGGCAGCTGCTGATGAACCCGCTGGTCCAGCTGCGCGGCCCCACCACGACCGTGGCGCTGCCGGTCCTGAGCCGGATCCGCGACAACCCGGCGCTGACCCAGCGGTTCGTGCAGCGCGGCCAGGTCGCGCTCGGTTACAGCCTCGGCGCCGGGCTCGGCCTGCTCGCGGGCGCCGCCGCCCCGGTCTGCGCCCTCTTCCTCGGCCCCGGCTGGGACGTCGCCGGCGTCTTCGCCCTGCTCGCCTGCGCGGGCCTCTTCCAGACGCTGGCCTACGTCGGCTACTGGGTCTACCTCGCCCACGGTCTGACCACCGAGCTGCGCCACTACACCCTGGTCGCCTCGGTCCTGAAGGTCGTCTGCGTGCTCATCGGCGTACGCTTCGGGATCACCGGCGTCGCGGTCGGCTACGCCACCGCCCATCTGCTCGAATGGCCGCTGTCGCTGTGGTGGCTCTCCCGCCGCACCCGGCTCCGCGTCGGCCCGCTCTACCTCGGTGCCGCCCGCATCCTGCTCGTCGCGGGCGCCGTGGCCGGCGCGGCCTACGCCACCGCCCAGGCCCTGCACGCTCAGCACCCCGGGGTGGCGGTGCCGGCCTGCGTGGTGGCCGGGGCCGCGGCGTACGCGCTTCTCCTTCTTGTCCCTCCGGTCCGCCGCGACGTGATGTCGCTGGTGGTGACGGTGCGCGGCGCGCTCGGGGGGCGATTCAGCCGCGGCTGAGGGTCACCGGGCGGCCGGTGTCGTCCCAGACGTTGCCGGAGTGGCTGACCTTCGTCGACGACGGGCGGATGATCGCGCACCCGTCGACGCGCTGGTCGCTGAGGAACCGGTTGTCGTGGATCTCCACGCCGCGGATCGGGCCCCGGCGGGTCTCGGCGATGTTGACGGTGCAGCCACCGCCGCCGAGCAGGTTGTCGCGGATCGTGACGTCGCTGACGTCGCCGATGCTCTGGGTGATCTGCACACCGGCGTTGTAGGCGCCGGTGAAGCGGTTGTCGACGATGGTGATGTTGCCGCCGCCGATGATCTGGATCGAGTCGTCATGGGAGGCGCCGCCGTCCTGGTACGGGTCGCTCTGGAAGTGGTAGTTGTCGTGAAACCAGTTGTCGCGCACGATCACGTTGCTGCCGGTGATGTGCACCTGGTCGGTGACGTGGTGGATCTCGGAGCCCTCCAGGGTGAAGTCGTGGCCGACCACCCCGTTGACGCCCGGGGCGGCGTTCTCGGCCCGCACCTCGACGTTGCTGACCAGCATCCCCGCGCCGTTGCCGTTGTTGTTGGAGATCCCAGCGGTCTCCGAGCCGGTCGGCACGATCACCAAGGTGTTGCGGATCGTCACGTTCGGCGCCTCGACACGGATCCGGCCGTGCACCTCGAGGCCGTCGACCACCTGCCCGGGAGTCCTGACGACCAGGTCGCCGCGGTGGACCCGCAGCTTCTTCTTCGGAGGTACGCCGGTGTCGCGCGGCCCCGGCGAGCCCGCGCCCGGAGGAGGCGAACCCAGAGGCTCGCCCTCGCGCGGCTCCTGCCCGGAAGGCCGGCCGCCGGAACGGTTCGCCGGGTCCGAGGACCGCGTCGTCGGGGTCGCGCCGGGCGAGGGTTTGACCGAGCTGGTCGAGGAGGCGGACGGGGACGCCGAGCCGGACGGATTCGGCGTCAGGGTCACCGGTCCGCCGAAGTCGTCGGGCGGCAGGTTGGCGTAGTTCCGCTCCGTACGCGGCGCGGGGTCCTCGGCCTGACCCCTGGTCAGCACATAGGTCGAGGACAGCGCGACCACGGTGGCGACCGCGGAGAGGCCGAGGAGGATTTTCCGGGGCGGACCGGGCGGGACAGTCAAGAGACGTGTGCCTTCCTGTGGACTGTGCAGCCTACTGACGTTGCTGGAGTCTGCACCACGCAGTTTGCGCGGGTTGGGCGCCTGGGTCCAACACATACCCGATTCAGGGGATGGGGAGGGCGATTGGCGGGTAGATGGCTGTGGATGTCCGCGACACTGCCGTGTCGCGGCCGAGGGAGCCGCCTTGTTCAGGGATGGATGATGACGCGGATTCACGAGTGGCGTCTGCTGGCGGCCGGGGCGGTCGCAGCTGTTCTCGGGGTGAGCAGCCTGGTCATGTCGGGAGGGGCGACGGCGGACACGGCTCCGGTCGACCCCGAGCTGCCGGAGACGGTCTCGGCCGACGTACTTCCGACGGTGCAGATCGACGGGGTCGCCTGGAAGCAGGTGATCGTCGGTGACACCGTCTACGTCGGGGGCAGCTTCACCGCGGCTCGCCCGGCGGGCGCCGCGGCCGGAACGAACGAGACCCCGCGCGCCAACATGCTGGCCTACCGGCTCTCCACCGGTGAGCTGATCGACAGCTTCGCGCCGAGCTTCAACGGCCAGGTCAAGGACATGGCGCTCTCGCCCGACAAGTCCCTGCTCTACGTCGCCGGCAGCTTCACCCAGGTCAACGGGGTCAACCGCTACCGGGGTGCTGCGATCAACCTGGCCACCGGTGCGCTGACCAGCTTCCGGCCGATCTTCAACTCGACCACCAACGCGGTCGCGGCCACGTCCACGGCGGTCTTCTACGGCGGTGTGTTCACCTCGGCCGACAACACCGCGCGTACGAAGGTGGCCGCCGTCAGCCCCACCGACACCGGCACCGGCCTGCTGTCGATGAACCCGACCGTCTCCAACGGCTCCGTGCAGGACATCGCGGTCTCGCCCGACGGCGCCGACATCGTGATCGGCGGCAACTTCACGAGGGTCAACGGCTGGTCCAGCCCCGGCTACGGCCTGGCCCGGATCAAGGTCGCGACCGGCGCCTCGATGTCGCTGCCGGTCAACTCCGAGGTCCGCAACGGTGGCACCAACTCCGCCATCCTCGCCCTGGAGAGCGACGGCACGAGCTTCTACGGCAGCGGCTACCACTACGGCAGCGGCGGCAACCTCGAGGGCTCCTTCAAAGCCAGCTGGGCAACCGGCCAACTGACCTGGCTCGAGGACTGCCACGGCGACACCTACTCGATCTGGCCGACCGCCACGACCGTCTACCAGGCCAGCCACAAGCACTACTGCGGCAACTCCGGCGGCTTCCCGGAGACCAGTCCGCGCAGCTTCCAGCACTCCACCGCGGTCACCCAGGCCGTACGCGGCACCAACACCCGCGACATCTACGGCTACCCCGACCACCCCGGCACCCCGCGGCCGGAGTTCCTGGAGTGGTACCCGAAGTGGACGCCCGGCACCTTCACCGGCGCCAACCAGGCCCCCTGGACGGTGACCGCCAACGACGACTACGTCGTCTACGGTGGCGAGTTCCTCAAGGTCGACGGGGTCGCCCAGCAGGGTCTGGTCCGCTTCGCGATCAAGACCATCGCTCCCAACAAGGTCGGTCCGGCCCTGACCGGTGCGGACTTCGGGCTCACCGCGACCTCGCCCGCCGACGGCCAGGTCCGGCTGACCTGGCCCGGCAACGCCGACCGGGACAACGCGACCGTGACCTACAAGGTCTACCGGGCGTCGGCCGACGCTCCGATCCACACGAGGGCCGTCACCGCGGCGTTCTGGAAGCAGACCACGCAGAGCTACCTCGACACCGCGGCGCCGCCGGGCACCACCCAGAGCTACCGCGTCGTCGCCGAGGACGCCTTCGGCAACCAGTCGCCCACCGAGTGGGTCACCGTCGACGTCGCCGGTGAGCCGGCACCGCCCGCCGAGGGCGTCGTCGCCGCGGACAGCTTCGGGCGTGCCGAGACGAGCGGTTGGGGCACGGCCGAGACCGGTGGCACCTGGACCCGCACCACCGGCACCGCCGGCAGCTTCTCGGTATCCGAGGGCCGCGGCCGGCACGCGGTCGCTCCCGGCGCCACCACCGAGTCCCGGCTCCAGGAGGTCTCGGCCGGCGACGTCGACGCGACCGTCAGCGTCGGAGTCTCCCGGCTCCCCGACGCCGGCTTCGTCTGGTCGATCCTCGGCGCCCGCGTCTCCGGCAGCGACCACTACGCCTCGCGGCTCCGGTTCAACCCCGACGGCACCGTCGGCCTCCACCTCGTACGCAGCGGCACCCCGCTCGTCGGCGCCAATGTCGTCCCGGGCCTGAGCGTCGCCCCCGGCGACCGGCTGAAGGTCCGCCTCCAGGTCACCGGCACCGCGCCGGCGACCGTGCGCACCAAGGTGTGGCCGGCCGGCTCGGCGGAGCCGTCGGGATGGACGTACGAGCTCTCCGACTCGACCGTGGCCAACCAGCTCCCGGGTGGCGTGATGCTGCGCGGCTACGCGTCCTCGACGATCGGCGCCACGCCGGTGGAGGTCAGCTACGACGACATGAAGGTGATCGCGCCGTAAGGCTCACTCCGCACGTACCCGATCTTGGGGAGTGATCGTGTGGATCCCCCCGTGGGCGTCGGACTTGGGCTTCAATGCAACGTCTTTGAACAGATGTCTTTGTCCGACCCCGCCCGCGGAAGATCCCCCATGCTCAGTCAAGTCCCGCGTTCGAGGATGTACGTCGCGGCAGCCGTCGCTGCTGCCGCCGTCCTCGTGAGCGTCGCGGTCGTGCTCATCGTGCGCAACTCGTCCGGCCCGGCCACCGCCGGGTCGGACTCGACGGTGGCCGCCGCGCCCTCTGCGACGGCCAGCCCGTCGGAGAAGGAGTCCGCGTCGTCCTCCGAGGCCGAGGAGACCGAGCCGGGGAAGCCGTCGGGCAACAACCGCACCGTCGGGCTGAAGGCCGAGGCGACCTCGGCCCCGGGCGTCACCGCGCGGCTGGCCAGGATCGACTCCGTACAGGCCACCGCGAGCCTGCCCGGCGAGATCGGCGGCCCGGCGCTGGCGATCACCGTGAAGGTGAAGAACGAGACCGGGAAGAAGCTCGACCTGGCGCTCGGCGTGGTCAACGCCTACTACGGCCCGGAGCGCACCCCGGCGGTGAGCGTCGCCTCCGACGGCGAGGTGCCGTTCCCGGCCTCGGTCGCCGACGGTGAGTCGGCCAAGGGCGTCTACGTCTTCCAGATCCCCGAGGAAGCCCGCCCCGTACGCGTCGAGCTCGATCTGGGCAACGGCGCCGACGTGGTGGTCTTCAAGGGCCGTCCCCAGCGATAGACCTCCCCCCACGATGAGAGATGTGATGAAGCCGATCCTGGCTGTGCTGGTGCTCGTGGCAACGAGCATGACCCTGGCGACGACCTCCGCCTCGGCGGACACCGCGCCGATCGATCCCGACCTCCCCACGACGGTCGCTGCCGACGTACTTCCCACCGTGCAGATCGACGGTGTCGCCTGGAAGCAGGTGGTCGTCGGTGACATCGTCTACGTCGGCGGCAGCTTCACCTCCGCCCGCCCGGCGGGTGCCGCGGTCGGCACCAGCGAGACGCCGCGGTCCAACATGCTCGCCTACCGGCTCTCGACCGGGAAGCTGATCACCACCTTCGCGCCGAAGTTCAACGGCCAGGTCAAGGACATGGCGCTCTCGCCCGACAAGAAGCTGCTCTACGTCGCGGGCGGCTTCACCCAGGTCGACGGCGTCAACCGCTACCGGGCCGCCGCGATCGACCTCGCGACCGGCAAGGTGACGAGCTTCCGGCCGATCTTCAACTCGACCACCAACGCGGTCGCCGCCACGTCCAGCGCGGTCTTCTACGGCGGCGTGTTCACCTCGGCCGACAAGACGGCGCGCACGAAGGTGGCCGCGGTCAAGCCAACTGACACCGGCACCCAGCTACTGCCGATGAACCCGAAGGTCGCCGGTGGCAACGTCAACGACATCGTGGTCTCCTCCGACGGCACCAAGATCGTGATCGGCGGAGCGTTCACCAGCGTCAACGGCTCCTCCAAGCCGGGCTACGGCCTGGCCCGGCTCGAGGTGTCCTCGGGCAGCTCGCTGGCGCTGCCGCTCAACGACGAGGTCCGCAACGGTGGCAGCGAGGCAGCGATCCTCTCGCTCGAGTCCGACGGCACCAGCTTCTACGGCTCCGGCTACAACTACGGCGGCGCCGGCAACATCGAGGGCTCGTTCAAGGCCAACTGGGCCACCGGCAAGCTGACCTGGCTCGAGGACTGCCACGGCGACACCTATGCCGTGTGGCCGACCGCCAAGACCGTCTACCAGGCAAGTCACAAGCACGGCTGTGACACCTCCGGTGGTCTCCCGGAGACCAAGCCGCGGGCGTGGTACCACGCCACCGCCACCACCCAGGACGTACGCGGCACCAACATCGCCGACGACAAATACGGCTACCCCGACCACCCCGGCACTCCGCGGCCGGAGTTCCTGGAGTGGTACCCCAAGTGGACGAACGGCACCTACACCAGCGCCCAGCAGTCGACCTGGACCGTGACCGCCAACGCCAGCTATGTGGTGTACGGCGGTGAGTTCCTCAAGGTCAATGGCATCGCCCAGCAGGGTCTGGTGCGGTTCGCGGTCAAGGACATCGCGCCGAACAAGGTCGGTCCGACGCTCAAGGGCGCCAAGTGGGCGCTGACCGGCTCCTCGCCGTCGGCGGGCAAGGCCACGCTGAAGTGGCCGGGCAACCCCGACAAGGACAACGCGACCGTCACCTACAAGCTCTACCGCGGCTCGCTCGACTCCACGCCGATCAAGACCGTCAAGGTCACCGCCCCGTTCTGGAAGCACACCGCGATGACCTTCACCGACACCGGCCGCGCCAGTGGCTCGTCGCAGAAGTACAAGATCGAGGCCGTCGACCCGCTCGGCAACATCTCCCGCTCCGACTGGGTCACGGTCACGATCAAGTGAGGGTGCTGGGATGACGAGGCCGGTCTGGGTCTGCATGCTCACCTATCGGCGGCCCGAGGGGCTGGCCGAGGCGATCGGCATGCTCCGGGCCCAGCTCGATCTGGTGCCTGGCGCGCGGCTGCTCGTCGTCGACAACGACGAGCAGCCCAGCGCCTCGTCCGCGGTCGCGGAGGCGGCCGCGGGAGACGTACGTGTGCGGTATGTGCACGAGCCGACCCCCGGCATCGCCGCGGCCCGGAATCGGGCGCTGGAAGAGGTCGGGCCGGAGGCGGTCGTGGTCTTCATCGACGACGACGAGCAGCCCTCGGAGAAGTGGCTGCCGACCCTGCTCGCGTGCTGGGAGGAGACCTGCGCCGCGGCCGTGGTCGGGCCGGTGGTCTCCCATTTCGACGGGCCCCTGGACCCATGGATCGAAGCGGGTGGCTTCTTCCGGCGCCTACGGCACCCGACCGGCACCGTCGTCACCACCGCGGCGACCAACAACCTCCTGCTTGACATGACTCAGGTGGGCGAGCTCCGCTTCGACCTCGGCTTCGGTCTCTCCGGTGGCTCCGACACAGTCTTCACCCGCACTCTGTCCGCCGGCGGCGGCCGGATCGTGTGGTGCGACGAGGCCCCGGTGTACGACCTGGTGCCCGCGGATCGGGCGACCCGGGGGTGGGTACGCGCCCGCGCCTCTCGCATCGGCAACTCCGACTCCCGCGTGCAGGTCCACCTCGCTCCCTCGAGGCGCCGCCCGAGCGCGCGGCTGCGGGCCACCGCTCGCGGCCTCGTCCGCGTCCTCGGCGGCTTCACCCGCCTCGTCCTGGGCCGCCTGACCGGCTCGCAGCCCCACCACGCCCGCGGCACCCGCACCCTCCTCCGGGGCCTCGGCATGCTCCGCGGCGCCTGGGGCTCCCACGTGTCCGAGTACGCCCGCTAGCGCTCGCGGGCCGGATCAGCGGGGGTCAGTGGCATCGCGAGGTCGCGCTTGGCCGTCCAGCGTGGGATCGGGAAGTCGAAGACGCCCCGGACGCGGCCGGTGATCAGCCGGTCGAGGGCCAGCGCGAGCAGGATCGCGACGAGGGTCAGCAGGGGCACGGCGACCAGCCCGGCTCCCGGCGGCCAGTCGATGTCCCGCCCGGTGAGCAGGGCCGCGGCGGCGGTGATCGGGACGGCGTGGACGACGTAGATCGGGAGCGTGCGGGTGCCGAGGTGGCGGACGAAGCCGAGAGCCGGGATCCGGGCGATCATCACCCCGAGTCCGCAGCCGGCAGCCACCGCGAGCAACCCCAGCATCGGCCGCACGAAGATGATCCGGTCGTCGGCGACGTAGAGGAAGAACCCCAGCACCACCACGTACGCCACCCCCAGCCCGACCACGTGGACCGGCCGCATCCGCGGCACGACCGAGCGCACCGCGGGTGCGGCGCGGGAGGCCAGCACGAAGAAGAACCAGTAGCGGAACGTCTTGTCCCAGGGGAGGTCGCCGGTGGAGACCAGCCCGGCGGCGAAGACCGCGGAGACGATCAGCGCGGTGCCGACGACGAGCCAGGCGGGGAGTCGACGTGTCAGCCAGCCCACGAGGGTGAACAGGCACAGCGTGTAGAGGAACCACAGGTAGACGTTGGGCTCGATCAGCACCCGGGCGACCGCGGCGACCCCACCCGGTGGGGAGTGTGGCAGGAGGGCGCGGAAGGCGCCGAGCAGGAGACACCACAGCAGGTAGAGGTAGATCAGGTTCAGGCACCGGGTGCGCAGCACCGTCCGCAGCGGTCGGGCGAGCAGCGCGGGAGCGAGGAGACCGGAGAGGAAGAAGAACAGCGGCATCCGGAAGGTGTCGAGGGTGTAGGCCAGCCGCGACCACGGCCCGGCGAGGCCGACCAGGTCGAGGTTGATCACGGCATGGAAGAGCACCACCAGGACGATCGCCAGGCCGCGCGCGGAGTCGATCCAGTCCTCACGCACGCTGCGGACCTCCGGCGAGATAGCGACGGCGGGCGCGCTGGCCGTGACGGCCCCGACGCCGGGGAAGCTGCGGCCGCGGTGTCGTCACGGGTGGGGCCGGGTCGGCCTCCTTGCGCTGCAGCAGGAACACGCCCAGCGCGAGCGCGAGCGGCGGCAGCGAGCTGATGATCGGACCGAAGAAAAGGTTCCAGCCCAGCTGCAGGGCGAGGAAGATGCCGAGGGCGGCGCCGGTGCGGTGGGCCATGCTGCGGCCCAGATAACTGGTGGCGAGCCAGAGCAGCCAACCAGCGAGGGCCAGCCCGGCGAGTCCGAACCAGATCCACAGGTCGCCGATGAGCGAGTGGACCTCGATCCGGGTGCCGAACATGTAGTGCTCGACGTAGCCGTTGTCGGGGTCGTACCCCAGGCGGGACATGCCCTGTTTGGCCGCCTGCATGTCGCTCGGCGTGGCCATGGTGCCGGCGCCGTAGCCGAACGGCTCGTGGATCATCAGGGCCACGGTGGCCCCGATCTCGGGCCGGCCGCCGAGGATGAGTGAGCCGGCGGTCTGGGTCTGCTCGATGGTGCGTTCCTGGGCCGAGGCGCCGAGGTAGCCGTCCAGGGCGGCCTCCTCGAGCGACTTGTAGATGCCCAGCCCGAGAGCGCCGACCAGCACCAGGGAGAGCAGCGCGGAGGTGGTCCGCTTCGCCGTCCTCGGCCGGTGCTGCCACACCAGCAGCACCGCGGTCATGAGCAGGAACGCGCTCATCGACCGGGCCCCGGACAGCGCGCCGACCACGCTGAGCGCCGCGATCACGACCAGCTCGGCCAAGAGTTGTTTCCGGGGCCGCCGCTTGATCAGCTGGCACGCCCCCAGGAGCAGCATCGTCGCCGGGATCGAGAACCCGAACCGCCACGGTTCCTCGGCGAACTGTGGCCTCAACGTCACGGTCAAGAACGAGCCGACGGCGTAGAGGCACACCACGGCCCCCGGCGACAGCACCCGCTGCGCCCACAACAACGCACCTATGCACAGCACCGCCGAGATCACCGGCAGCAGCTCGGTCAGCAACCCGGCCTCGGTCGGCGGATGCGTCACCGAGCGCCACGTCGACAGCGCCAGCGTGGAGACGAGACAGGCAAGAAGAAGTACGCCACCCAGGATCACGCCGCGATAGCGGCGGGCCTCCCGGATCCAGATCGGTGCCAGGGTCGCGCCGATCAGCCCGCCGACGGTCAGCCCGCTGACCAGGGTGTAGTTGGTCCCGGCCAGGACCGCCGCGGCCCCGGCCAGCAGCGCGGTCAGCACCTCCCACCCGGAGGCCTCGGCTCGCGCGCTCTGCCCGTGGCGGACCCGGACGGCCGTCGCGACGGTCACGCTCAGCTCCCGGCTGCGGGGTAGCCCTGCTGGCGCGGTTCCCGGGGACGTACGAAACCGGAGAGGAGGCGCGCGAGCCAGCCCTGCTCGGGCTGTCCGTAGTAGGTGTGCGCAGCCGTGTCGCGGACCTGGTTGGCGACGATGCCGAGGCAGCGTGCGTCGACGTTCTCGAGGCTGTCGATGGCCTCCAGGACCTGGGGACGGTGGATGGTGCGGCAGTTGGCGACGACCAGGGCACCGTCGGTCAGGCGGGACAGGATCGCGCCGTCGGCGACCGGGAGCAGCGGCGGGGAGTCGAGGATGACCACGTCGTAGCTCGCGCGCGCCTCCTCCAGCAGGTCGGCCATCCGCGGCGAGCCGATGAGCTGTGCGGGGTTGGGCGGGATCTCGCCCATGGTGAGCACGTGCAGGTTGGCGTCGCCCCAGACCTGGACGACCTCGTCGAGCTCCGCCTTGCCGATCAGCACCGTGGTCAGCCCGGCCGCACCCTCCAGCCCGCAGTAGTCGGCGACCGCCGGTCGGCGCATGTCGGCGTCGACGAGCAGCACGCGCTGGCCCTGCTCCGCGATCGCCAGCGCCAGGTTGATGGAGGTGGTGGATTTGCCCTCACCGCCGATCGAGGAGGTCACGACCATCGAGCGGACCGGGGAGGAGGCGTCCAGGTATTGCAGGTTGGTCTGCAGCCTCCGGTAGGCCTCGGCAGCGACGTTGTGGGGGTCGATGGCGGTCACCGCGCCGCGCGAGGGCCGCTGACCCCGGCGCCGGGGGATCGCCCCGAGAAGCCCGACGTCGGTGAGCTGCTCGATCTCGGCCGCGGTCCTGACCCGGGTGTCGAGCAGCGCGCGCACCACCGCGATCGCGACGCCGAGCCCGAAGCCGGCGGTGAAACCGACCAGAGCGGCCAGCCGCGTACGCGGGGCGAACGCCTCCTCCGGCGGGTCGGCGCGGGCGACCACGGTCACCTCGACCGCGGCCTTCTTGTTGGAGCTGGGGGAGAGGTTGGTGATCGTGGTGGTGAGCTCGTCGGCGACCGAGTTGGCGAGGTCGGAGGCGCCGGTGCTCGTGGTCGCGACCGCGTCGATCTCGATGATCACGGTGTCGAGCGGGTTCTCCGCGGTGATCTGCTCGGCCAGTGCTTTGGGTGTGGTGTCGAGGTCGAGGTCGTAGATGACCTGGTCGAGCACCACCGGCATCGTGGCCAGCTTGGCGTAGGACTGGACGATGTCCTGGATGAAGGTCGAGCCCTGGACCAGCTCCTGGGTCGTCGCGCCGCGGGCGATCGAGACGAAGACGGTGCTCTGCGCCCGGTACTGCGGCGGGCTCGCGTGCGCCTGTGCGAAGGCCGCGCTGGCGCCGAGGATCGCCAGCACGGCGACGATGTACCAGCGCTTTCGCAGGGCAGCGACATAGTCGCGCAGGTCCAACAGGTCACTCCGTCCGATGTCTTTGCCAGGCTGCTCATCCGCGACTCGTCCGCCGTCAGGCAGGTCCCACGGGGCCATCGCACATCCTGACCCGGAACGGGGGATGACAGGGCCGGGTGTTCCGTCCGTTCCCCCAAATGGGGGATTGATCCGCCGTCGGTTCTCGGAGCCGTACGCCGACTGCGTAATGTCTGTCCGTCACGTTCGGGGGTTGGCCGCGTGGATGTGCGGTTCCACGCTCCAGAATCGTCAGACGACTCGAAGGTAGGCAGGCATGGACACCGCGACGATCCTGGTCGTCTGCACCGGGAACGTACGCCGATCGCCGGCGATCGAGGCGATGCTCCGTGAGGGTGTCGGCCAGATCGGCGGGCTCGCGCGCCACGGCATCAATGTGATCTCGGCCGGCAGCGAGGCGCTCGAGGGCTATGAGATGGATCCGATGATCGCCTCAGAGGTGGCTCTCGCCGGCACCCGGCTGGCCCGGCACCAGGCCTACCCGCTCGACGTCGACGACATCGAGAGCGCCGACCTGATCATCACCGCCGAACGCTCACACCGCAGCGAGGTCGCGCGCCTCGTGCCGTCGGCGGTCAAGCGCACCTTCACGCTCGTCGAGATCGCCGCCCTCGGCGACCTCCTCGGCCGCACCGCTCTCGGAGGCCCCGCCGGCTCGGACGCGGATGCGGCCACCCGGTTGCGTACGTTGGTCCAGCTCGCCCCGCTGCAGCGGGCCCGGCGGCGGGTCCGCCGTCCGGCCGACGACGACCTCCTCGACCTGCGGAAGCGGTCGCCGCGCGAGGCGCGACGGCTGGTCACCGAGGCTCGCGGTCACGTCGAGACACTGCTGAAGGTGCTCGAGCCGAGCATCTCGCTGGTCAGCAAGCCGCAACGGCCTGCCCCGGCGATCCCCTCGCCCGCCGCCCCGGTCGAGACGACCCAGCCGCGATCGGTGCACTCCACCCGGTCGGCGGGTTGACCGCGGTTTGCCGCGTTCACTTTTCCGGCGAAGTTAGGGTTGCCTATATGAACCGTCCCGCGAAGCCAGAGACCATCCTCGTCGTCACCGCCACCGCGCGGCTGAGTCCGACGATGATCCGGGTCAGCTTCCGCTCCGAGGACCTCGGCGCCTTCTCGTCGAGCGTGTTCACCGACCGCTATGTGAAGCTGGTCTTCCCGCACGAGCACGGCGAGGTGGTGCGCACCTATACCGCGCTCAACCCCTCGGTCGCCGACGGCACCCTCGACATCGACTTCGTCGTCCACGGCACCGAGGGCTATGCCGGCCCCTGGGCCGCTGCGGCCCAGCCCGGCGACACCCTCTCGGCGCGCGGACCCGGCGGGGCCTACGCGCCCGACCCCACGGCCGACTGGCACCTGATCGCCGGCGACGAGACCGCCCTGCCCGCCATCCGTGCGGCGCTGGCCGCCCTGCCGGCCGACGCGCGTGGCTACGCGGTCATCGACGTCCCCGCGACCGGCCACGAGCAGCCTCTCGACCACCCGGACGGCGTCGAGGTGACCTGGCTCGTCACCGGCGGCCACGCCCACCACGCCGCCGAGGACGCCGAGGGCCACGAGCAGCCGCTCGTCACCGCCCTCCGCGGTCTGAAGTGGCTCGACGGCCGTGTCCACGCCTTCGTCCACGGCGAGGCCGCGGTCACGATGCACGGCATCCGCCCCTACCTCCTCGAGGAGCGCGGCGTCCCGAAGGCCGACCTCTCCATCTCCGGTTACTGGCGCCGGGGTCGCACCGAGGAGACCTTCCGCGAGTGGAAGCGCGAGCTCGCCGCAGCCGAGTCCGTCTGACCGCCGACTCGGCGCATCTGCCCCACCGAAAGCGGTCGACCCGGCGCGTCTGCCCCGCCGGAAGCGGTCGACCCGGCGCGTCTGTCCCGCCGGAAGCGGTCGAGTCGGCGCGTCTGTCCCGGCGTAGGTCTGGGACAGTTGCGCCGACTCGGCGCTGAATTGCGGGGCAGACGTGCCGAGTCGGCCGTTGATCTTGGGACAGTTGCGCCGAGTCGGCGGGGTCTCAGGTGCCGTTCTCGGAGAAGTGCTGGTAGTCCTTCAGCGAGTTCCAGTCGCCGCCCCGCTCCCAGCCGATGTCGGCGAAGGCCCTGACGACCACGTCGTCGGCGTGGATCATCCCGGGCGCCTTCCGGGACCCGTTCAGATACCAGCGGGCGAGCTCGGGGATGACGCGGCCGCCCTTGACGTACGGGTTCTGGAAGGTGTTGATGTCGATCGCCAGGCCGTAGGCACACCGATCTCGATGCGTCCGCCCTCGGGCTCGGCGCGGGCGCGGGGTCGACCTCCGAGGCCACGCCGCAGGCAGCGAGCGCGAGCGCGAGGACCGCCAGCGCGGCGGCGTACGTCCGGGTTCTCACCCGCCATTCAACCCGCAGCGGTCCAGGCGTTCGTCACGACCGTGGCGAGAGCGCACAGATCGGCGCGGGTGGCGCCGTCGATCGCCTGCACCGACATCGTCTGCATCACGGCTCCGGCGCCCTGAATCCTCTTGACTTCGAGTGCGCTCCAACCTGGACACTGAAGTCATGACGTCGCAGGGGCACAGCAACGGACTCAGCATCGCCGAGGTGGCCGAGCGGACCGGCCTGACCGCTCACACGCTGCGCTACTACGAGCGTGACGGGCTGATGCTCGGCGTCGGCCGCAACGGCTCGGGCCACCGCGCCTACACCGAGGACGATCTCGGCTGGATCACCCTGATCACCCGGCTGCGCTCGACCGGGATGCCGATCCGGGAGATCCGACGCTACGCCGAGCTGGTCCGGTCCGGCGTGGGCAACGAGGCCGACCGGCTGGCCCTGCTGCGTGCCCACCGTGATCGGGTGCGCGCGCAGCTTGCCGAGACCGCCCGCCACCTGGAGGCGATCGAGTTCAAGGTCGACTACTACGAGGCGACGGTCGGCGGCTGTGACCCCGACGCGGAGCTCATCGCCCAGCAGCGTCGAGCCGAGCCCGCTGCTCCTCGCTGAGCTCCAGGTCGACCGCCGCCAGGCTCTCGTCGAGCTGGGCCACCGAGGACGCCCCGACCAGCGGGATGACCGACAGCGAGTCGCCGAGCATCCAGGCCAGCACGACCTGGTTGCGGGTCGCGCCGGTCTCGGCGGCAACCTGGTCGAGCACCGCGAGCCGTGCGGTCGTCCCGGGGTGGTCGTAGGCGGGGTCGAGGGGCTTCGACGGGTTCGTGTAGGCGCCGCTGAGCAGCGGCGTGTACGCCACCAGCGTGAGTCCCGGCGTCGCCCGCAGGTAGGCCAGCAGCGAGGCGTCGGCCACGCCGATCTCGCCGTCGACAGAGAGCCGCGGATCGGGGATGTCCGTCCGCGGACGCAGGTAGGTGTGGTGATACTGCAGCACGCTCGGGCGCGCGGCCTCCGGGTTCACCGCCCGCGCCCGCTCGACCTGCCAGGACCAGTGGTTGCTCAGCCCGAACTGGCCGATGACACCGTCCTTCACCAGAGCGGCGAATCCGGCGGCGTACTCCTCCAGCGGCACGCCGTTCATGTCCGGCACGTGCGCGTAGTAGAGGTCGAGCCGCTCGACGCCGAGGCGTTCGCGGGAGCGGTCGGCCTGCTCGCGTACGTTATCCGGGGCCAAGCCCTCCCAACGCCGGTCGCGCTGGTTCTCCCAGCCGTTCTCGACCCGCTCGACGACATCCGTCGGTCGCGCGCCGACCTTGGTGCCGATGACGAGCTCGTCACCGACGCCGCGGTCGCGGCGCCACTGACCGAGCACGGTCTCGCTCTCGCCGCCCTGGGTGCCGTTGGCCCAGTAGGCGTAGTTGTTCGAGGTGTCGACGAAGGTGCCGCCGGCCTCGACGAAGCGGTCGAGGATGTCGTAGGAGGTCGAGACGTCCGTGTCCGTCCCGAACCGCATCACGCCGAGCGCGAGCTTGCTGACGCGCCGGGAGCCGGCGCCTGATCCGATGGTCGTGTATCGCATGGCGTCCACGCTCCGGCTTCGCGCGCGCTCGAAGTCAAACGTCTTTACGGACGTCTCCTAGACTGGTGTCCGCACCCCCTGTTCTTCCCGGCCGGGGGCTCTCGTGCATGCCGCATCTCTTTGGAGTCACCCGTGATCCTCGCCCCGCTCGCCGATCTCGTCCTGCGCGATGCCGCCCTGAGTGAGGTGATGGCCGAGGCCAAGGGCGGCCGGATGCTGGCGCTCGACGTCACCGGCCCGGAGGCGCTGCGCCCGTTCGTGGTCACCGGTCTCGTACGCCAGGAGCGCACCGTCCTCGCGGTCACCGCGACCTCGCGTGAGGCCGAGGATCTGGTCAATGACCTGACCGACCTGCTCCCGCCCGACTCGGTCGCCTACTACCCGAGCTGGGAGACGCTGCCCCATGAGCGGCTCTCCCCGCGCTCGGACACCGTCGGGCGCCGGCTCGCGGTGCTCCGCCGACTCCGGCACCCGGACGCCGACGGTGCCCACGGCCCGCTGAAGGTGGTCGTCGCCCCGGTCCGCAGCGTGCTGCAGCCGCAGGTGAAGGGCCTCGGCGACCTCGAGCCGGTGGAGCTGGTCAAGGGCCAGGAGGCGAGCCTCGACGACGTCGTCGTGAAGCTCGCCGACGCCGCCTACTCCCGCGTCGACCTGGTCGAGAAGCGCGGCGAGTTCGCGGTCCGAGGTGGCATCGTCGACGTGTTCCCGCCGACCGAGGAGCACCCGGTCCGCGTCGAGTTCTGGGGCGACGAGGTCGACTCGATCCGCCACTTCGCGGTCGCCGACCAACGTGCGATCGCCGAAGAGCACGGCGGGGCCACTGATCGCCTCTGGGCGCCGCCGTGCCGCGAGCTCCTGCTGACCCCGGAGGTCCGCGACCGTGCCCGAAAGCTGGGCGAGGACCACCCCACGCTGATCGAGCTCACCGACAAGATCGCCGCCGGGATCGCGGTCGAGGGCATGGAGTCGCTCGCACCGGCGCTCGTCGACGACATGGAGCTACTGCTCGACCTGATCCCCGAGGACAGCCACGTCCTGCTGCTCGACCCCGAGCGGATCCGCAGCCGCGCCCACGACCTGGTCGCCACCGCCGAAGAGTTCCTCGGTGCTTCCTGGGCCGCCGCGGCCAGCGGGGGAGTCGCCCCGATCGACCTCTCCGCAGCCTCCTACCGCGACCTCGCCGACGTACGCGCCCACGCCATCGCGCAGGGCAAGCCGTGGTGGTCGGTCAGCCCGTTCGGCCTCGACGACGCAGACGCCGACCTCGCCGACCCCGATGTCGTCGGGGTCCCGGTCCGCAAGATCGACTGGCAGCCCGCGAAGGCCTACCGCGGCGACACCGCGGCGGCGATGGCCGACATCGAGCGCTGGCGCGACGACAGCTACCGCGTGGTCGTCGTCCAGCCCGCGCACGGCACGGCGCAGCGTACGGTCGAGGCGCTGGGGGAGCGTGACGTCCCGGCCCGGCTGGCGGAGGTCTCGACAGGCTCGACCACCGATGTGGAGTCCGCGAAGCCGGTCCACAAGACCGTCACCGTGATCCACGCCCGCCTCACCCACGGCTTCCTCGACGAGGCCAACCAGCTGATGGTGCTCACCGGCGAGGACATCTCCGGCCAGAAGTCGTCGACGCGCGACATGGTCAAGATGCCGGCACGGCGCAAGAAGCAGATCGACCCGCTCGAGCTCAAGCCCGGCGACTACGTCGTCCACGAGCAGCACGGCGTCGGCCAGTTCATCGAGATGAAGCAGCGCGAGGTGCAGGGCGCGACCCGCGAATACCTCGTCCTCGAATACGGGGCCTCCAAGCGCGGCGCCCCGCCCGACCGCCTCTACGTCCCGGCCGACGCCCTCGACCAGGTGACCCGCTACGTCGGCGGTGAGCAGCCCAGCCTCGACCGCCTCGGCGGTGCCGACTGGCAGAAGCGCAAGGCGCGAGCCCGCAAGGCGGTCAGAGAGATCGCGGCCGAGCTGATCAAGCTCTACGCCGCCCGGCAGGCCACCAAGGGGTTCCAGTACGGCCCCGACAACCCCTGGCAGCGCGAGCTCGAGGACGCCTTCCCGTTCCAGGAGACCGCCGACCAGCTCGCCGTCATCGACGAGGTGAAGGCCGACATGATGCGGCCCACCCCGATGGACCGGCTGGTCTGCGGTGACGTCGGCTACGGCAAGACCGAGATCGCGGTGCGGGCCGCGTTCAAGGCGGTCCAGGACGGCAAGCAGGTCGCCGTCCTGGTGCCGACGACCCTGCTGGTCACCCAGCACATGTCGACCTTCGTGGAGCGGATGTCGGGCTTCCCGGTCAACCTTCGCGGGCTGTCGAGGTTCCAGAGCGACAAGGAGGCCGCCGAGGTCATGGCGGGCCTGGCCGACGGCACCGTCGACATCGTCGTCGGCACCCATCGGCTGCTCAACAAGGACGTACGTTTCAAGGACCTCGGCCTCATCATCATCGACGAGGAGCAGCGCTTCGGCGTCGAGCACAAGGAGGCGATGAAACGCCTCCGCACGAGCGTCGACTTCCTGTCGATGTCCGCGACCCCGATCCCGCGCACCCTGGAGATGTCGATCACCGGCATCCGGGAGATGTCCACGATCACCACGCCCCCCGAGGAGCGACACCCGGTCCTGACGTACGTCGGGGCCTACGAGGACCGCCAGATCGTCGCCGCGGTGCGGCGTGAGCTGCTCCGCGAGGGTCAGGTCTTCTACATCCACAACCGGGTCAACTCGATCGAGAAGGCGGCCGCCCGGATCCGCGAGCTGGTGCCCGAGGCCCGGGTCGCGGTCGCCCACGGCCAGATGAACGAGAAGCAGCTCGAGCAGGTGATGGTCGACTTCTGGGAGAAGGAGTTCGACGTGCTGGTGTGCACCACGCTGGTCGAGTCCGGCCTCGACGTCTCCAACGCCAACACGATGATCATCGAGCGCGCCGACACCCTCGGCCTCTCCCAGCTCCACCAGCTGCGTGGCCGCGTCGGCCGCTCCCGCGAGCGCGCCTACGCCTACTTCCTCTACCCGGGCGAGAAGCCGCTGACCGAGACCGCCCACGAGCGTCTGGCCACCCTCGCGCAGCACTCCGACCTCGGTGGCGGCATGGCGATCGCGATGAAGGACCTCGAGATCCGCGGCGCCGGCAACCTGCTCGGCGGCGAGCAGTCCGGCCACATCGCCGACGTCGGCTTCGACCTCTACGTACGCCTGGTGGGCGAGGCCGTCGCCGAGTTCAAGGCCGGCCCCGACGGTGCGGCCGAGGAGCTCAACGAGGTGCGCATCGAGCTCCCGGTGGATGCGCATCTTCCGCACGACTACATCCCCTCCGAGCGGCTCCGCCTGGAGATCTACAAGCGTCTCGCCGAGGTGCGCTCCGACGAGGACGTCGAGTCGGTCGCTGCCGAGCTCCTCGACCGCTACGGCAAGCCGCCCACGGAGGTCTCCTCCCTGCTTCAGGTCGCCCGCTTCCGTGCCCGCGCCCGCCAGGCCGGCGTCTCCGAGGTCACCCTGGCCGGCAAGAACGTACGCTTCCACCCGGTCACGCTGCCCGACTCCCGCGTCGTCCGACTCAACCGGATGTACCCGAAGTCCCTGGTGAAGCCGCAGCTGGAGACCATCATGGTGCCGCGGCCGGTCTCCTCCGGGTTCCCCGCCAAGCCCCTCGACGGACCTGACCTGCTCGACTGGGCCCGCGTGGTCATCGACGCGATCGTCGATCCGCTCACCTAGGGCTTACATATCCACAAAATGGAGGTTATTATCCATTTTGTGAGAAGTCCGGCTCCGGTGCTCGCGCCTCTGTTCCGGTCGGAGGCGCAGGCGCTGCTGCTCTCGGAGCTGCTGCTCCCGGGGGAGGAGATGAGCATGACCGACCTCGCCGAGCGGGCCGGGTTGCCCTATCCGACGGTCCACCGGGAGGTCGCGCGCCTGCTCGACGCCGGGCTGCTCGTCGACCGCCGTGTGGGCCGCACGCGGCTGGTGAGGGGCAACGAGCAGAGCCCGCTGCTCGCGCCGACGCGGGAGATCCTGCTGACCGTGACCGGCCCGGCCGTGCTGATCCGGGAGGCCCTCGAGGGGCTCGACGGGATCGAGCGGGCCTTCATCTTCGGGTCGTTCGCGGCCAGGGCGAAGGGGGAGCCGGGGCCGCCGCCGAACGACATCGACCTGATGGTGATCGGCACTCCTGACGTACGCGCGGTCTACGAGGTCTGCCGAGAGGTCTCCGCCAGCGTCGGGCGCACCGTCAACCCGACGATCATGAGTCCCGAGGAGGCCGAGGAGCAGACCGGGTTCCTCGAGGAGGTCCGGGCCAACCCGGTGATCGAGATCCACGGAGGAGGACCGGATGCCCCTGCCGTTGACGCCGGCGCAGCAGAAGACGGTTGACGCACTCGTACGCTCCGGCGCGCTGCGCGCCGTGAGGCCCGACGAGAAGAAGGCCCGTGCCTTCCTCGGCGGCGCGGAGTCGGCCCTCGCCGACGTACCCAACGTCACCCGCACCGAGAACCGCTACAACCTCGCCTACAAGGCGGCCCACGACGTCGGCGAGGCGCTGCTCGCCGCCTACGGCTACAGGACGACCGGCGGCGCCGGCGGACACGTGAAAGTGGGCAAGTTCCTCGCCGCGATCTTCGACACCCCGCCGCCGCGCGACGCGGCCATCCACTACGACGTGATGCGCCTGGACCGCAACGCCAACAACTACCTCGGCAAGCCGGTCACCGTCGCCGCCGCCGACGCGGCCGCCGAGGCCGCGCAGACGCTCTACGACGCCGCGGTGAAGCGGTTCGCGAGCTGAGTCGTGGACCGGCCCGGAAGAATGAGTGCGTGACCGGCGAGCCAGAGGTGCGCTACGCGCAGACCAGCGACGACATCGCGATCGCCTATCAGGTGGTGGGGAGCGGGCCGGTGACGATCTGGATGCCCTCGCTCAGCAACATCAGGGCGCAGTGGCGGGTGCCGGCGCTGCGGATGGCCTACGAGCGGCTGAGCCAGGATCTGACCCTCGTGCTCTACGACGGGCGCGGGACCGGCTCCTCCGACCGCCGGGCCGGCGACCTCGGGCTCGAGGCACACCTGCGTGACCTGGAGGCGGTCATCGAGGCGGTCGGCGCCGACCGGGTCAACCTGCTCGGCTACTACCACGCGGTCGCGACCGCCGTGGCGTACGCCGCCACCGACCCGCAGCGAGTCGACCGGATGCTCCTGTTCGGTGGAGCGGCACGGATGCGGGACGCGATGAGCCCGGCGCAGACGCAGGCGCTGCTCTCGCTGGTCGAGCAGGACTGGGACCTCTTCGCCGACGCCGCCGCGACCGCCTGGCTCGGCTGGGGATCGGGCGAGAACGCCGGCCGGGTGGCCGAGGCGTTCCGCACCGCGACGACCCCTGCGGTCGCCCGCGACTGGTTCGCGGAGGCGGCCCGGCTGGACGTCAGCGACCTGCTCGAGCGAGTGGTGGCGCCGACGCTGGTGCTCCACCGCCAGGCCGCGAGCCAGATCCCCGTCGAGGTGTCCCGGAGCCTGGCTGACGGTGTCCGTGACGGACGGCTGGTCGAGCTCGAGGGCAGCACCCCGACGCTCTTCGTCGAGGGCGGCGCCCGCGACCTCGCGATGGTGAGCCGCTGGTTCCTGACCGGCGAGGTGCACCGCGGGTCCGCGCCCAGCTCGGGTGCGGCGACGGCACTGACCACGCGCGAGCAGGAGGTGCTGCGGCTGATCGCGACGGGACGTACGAACGCCGGCATCGCCCGCGACCTCGGCATCACCGAGCACACCGTCGAGCGGCACGCGGCCAACCTCTACCGCAAGCTCGGCGTACGCAGCCGGGCCGAGGCCACCGCCTGGGCCATCCGCAACGGGGCCGACTGACGGGAACCCGTCAGTTCCGCTGCGCACCTTCCGGGAAGCGTTGACCCCACGTGTCCCGGGACAGTGGAGGCATGACGACGACGATCACCCCGAGCAACGACTCCTGGCGGATGGCGAAGGCGACCGCCCCGATGGTGCGGACCCTGGCCGGGCGCCGCCTGTTCCCGTTCTGGGCCGTGGTGCACCATCGCGACCACGCCGCCACCGAGCCGCGGATCCTCGGCCGCGCGGAGGCGCGCCCGTACTACGACGGCTTCTCCTGGTGGATGGTCGAGAAGGTCTTCAAGGCCGACAGCTTCCTGGCTCTGCGTCGGTGACAGTCCACACTCCGGCGCTGTTGCTCCGTGACGTACGCCTGTGTCTGGCAGGATCGACGCATGACCATGGAGGCGTTCGGCGAGCAGTCCTTCCCTGAGGAGCCCTTCGGCAACGAGTGGGACACCGAGCCGGGATGGCTCTCCGAGGAGGAGCTGGGCGAGACCCGCGGGCGGGTGCCCATCCTCTACGTGGAGGCGGTCCCTGTTCGTGTCGATCCCGACGGCCGGGTCACCGAGGTCGGGCTGCTGCTGCGCGGGTCGCCCACGACCGGGACGATCACCCGGTCGCTGGTCTCGGGCCGGGTGCTGCACGGCGAGCGGATCCGGGACGCGCTGATGCGCAACCTGGAGAAGGACCTCGGCCCGGTCGCCTTCCCGACCCTGCCGCTGACCACGGTGCCGGTGACCGTCGCCGAATACTTCCCGTGGCCCGGAGAGCGCTACCAGGACCCTCGCCAGCACGCGGTCTCGCTGGTCTACGTCGTCCCCGTCACCGGCGAGTGCGAGCCCCGCCAGGACGCTCTGGAGCTGTCCTGGATGACGCCCGCCGAGGCGGCCTCCGACGAGGTCGTCGGCGACATGGAGGGCGGTCGCGGTGCCCTGCTGCGGCAGTGCCTGAGCGCGTTCGGAGCGCTGGATTGAGCCCAGCCGATGACGAGGGCAGGACGTACGCATCGGGGGAGGGGCTCGTCGAGTTCCTCGACCTGATGCGGATGATGCGTGAGCGCTGCGTGTGGAAGTCGTCGCAGACCCACGTGTCGTTGGCGCAGTATCTGCGCGAGGAGTCCGACGAGGTCCTCGAGGCGATCTCCGAGGAGGACCCCGAGCACCTCAAGGAGGAGCTCGGTGACCTGCTGCTCCAGGTCTACTTCCACGCCGCCATCGCCGAGGAGGCCGGCGAGTTCACGATGGACGACGTCATCGCCGGCCTCACCGAGAAGATGAAGCGCCGCAACCCCCACGTCTTCGGTCCCGAGGCCGAGTCGGGCCGCCGCTTCACCCTCGACGAGGTCGAGCAGCTCTGGTCGGCGGCCAAGGCCGCCGAGCGCGCCCGCCCCGCCGAGTAGGCGCCTACGTCGGCCGAGGCGTCACCCGCGTCGGCCGAGGCGTCACCTACGTCGGCCGAGGCGTCACCTACGTCGGCCGACAGGGCATCTCGGTGCCCTCTCGCCCGACCGGAGCGACGTCTCGGCCTGCGTACGTGACCTTTCGGCTGGCCGGGGCGACCTTTCGCGGCGCCAGGGGGATGAGCATGGCCGCGAGGGCCGCGCCCAGGGCGACGACGGTGAGGAAGCCGAAGCCGTTGACGTAGCCCTGCTCGACCGGGTAGCCCGAAGGCAGGGTCTCGGCGGTGACCACGGAGGTCATGACGGCGGTGCCGATGGTGCCGCCGACGGTGCGGATGTTGGCGTTCATCCCGGTGGCCACGCCGGTGTGCTCGGGTGGCACCGCGGCCACGACCGCGTTGGCGAGGTTCGCGAAGACCAGGCCGGTGCCGAAGCCGGAGAGCCCGGCGGCGACACACATCTGCCACGGCTCGTCGTGGACGAAGGCGACCATGGCGAGGGAGACCGCGGTGAGCAGCCCGCCGATGACCAGGATGCGGCGCATCCCGATGAGCTCGGCGAGCCGGGCGCTGACCAGTCCGCACAGGAACGAGGTGACAGCCGTCGGAAGCATCAGGTAGCCGGCGACGGTGACCGACGCGCCGAAGCCGTAGCCGGCCGACTCCGGGGTCTGGGTCAGCTGCGGGATGAAGCCGAAGGAGGCGTACATCGCGATGCCGATCAGCAGGGCGACCAGGTTGGCGGTCCAGACCCCGCGGCGGCCCATCAGGCGCAGGTCGACCAGCGGCTGACGTACGGTCCACTCGACCCGGATCCAGGTGGTCAGGAGCACGGCGGCGGCACCGAGCAGGCCGATGGTGGCCGGTGCGGTCCAGCCCCACGAGGGCGCCCGGCTGACGCCGAGGAGGAGCGCGACCAGCCAGCCGGCGAGGAGGAGGGCGGGGAGCAGCGGGATCGACTCGCGGGTGATCACCGGCGACTCGGGCACCATCCACAGCGTGCCGACCGCGGCTCCGGCCGCGACCAGAGCCGGCAGCAGGAACAGCCCTCGGAAGCCGAGCGTCTCGGCGACCGGGCCCGCCAGCACGATCCCGGCGGCGAAGCCCATCGAGAGCAGCGACGAGGTGACCGCGATCGCTCCGGCGACGCGTTCCCTGGGCAGCTCGTCACGCAGGATCGCGAAGGCCAACGGCAGGGTGCCGCCACCCAGGCCCTGCAGGACCCGCGCAGCGATCATGACCTCGATGCTCGGGGCCGCGGCGGCGAGGAGGGCGCCGGCGGTCAGCGCGGCCAGACTCCACACGTACATCCTGCGCTTGCCGAAGGAGTCGCCCATCCGGCCGATGATCGGGGTCGCGACCGAGGCGGAGAGCAGGAAGGCGGTCAGGATCCAGGACCCGGTTGCCTGGTCGGTCTTCAGCTCGGTCTGGATCAGCGGCATCGTCGGCACCGAGACCGACTGCAGCAGGGAGTAGGAGCAGACGCCGATGGCGACGATGGCGAAGGTGAGGCGGGGGCTGGTGTGGGTCGTCGGCATCGAGGCAAAGTTTAGCTTGGCTAACTGTATTCGCGGAAATCATTTCCCTGGCGATGGACGGCACTCGAGCCTCCGCAAACCGAAACGCTCGCCTGCCGCGACGGCAGGCGAGCGCTTCGTACGAACCAGGTCAGGGGGTCAGGCCCACTTGACGGCGGACTCGGTCTCCACGCGGGGGAGCCGGTCGAACCAGGGGTTCTCGCCGGGGTGGCCGATGTTGACGATCATCTTCGTGGTCCAGTCGCCCTCGGGGAAGAACTCCTTGTCCACGCCTGCGGTGTCATAGCCCGCGATCGGGCCGGCGGCGAGGCCGGCCGCGCGGACGGCGAGGATGAAGGCGCCGGCTTGCAGGCCGGCGGACCAGCCGCCCGCTCCGTGTCGAGCGGTCTCGTCGGCCTCGAAGTAGTCCTTCATCTCCGGGCGGATCGGGAAGACGTTGGGGATCTCTTCGTGCCAGTTGTTGTCGTAGGCGACGATCGCGGTCGCCGGGGCGGCCTTCGTCTTCTCGGCGTTGCCCTCGGCGATGTGCGGGAGGAGACGCTCCTTGCCCTCGGCCGTCCGCACGAACACGACCCGCAGCGGCTGGGTGTTGGCCATCGTCGGAGTCCAGCGGGTGAGCTCCCAGATGTCGGCGAGCTCGTCGTCGGTGACGGGCGTGTCGGCAAAGGTGTTGGACGTCCGGGCGCCGGTGAAGACGATCTCGCGGCCGCGGGTGTCCAGCTTCTCGAGGGCAATGGTCTCGAGTGCAGTGGTCTCGGTCATGTTGCTCTGAACTCCGTGGTTACTAGGGATATTCCGGTTACTTCGAAAATAGTAGTTCCTCCGTGTTCGGGCAACTCCTGTACGCTGGGTGACATGCCCGCGACGAAGCCCGCACACGATCCACAGGTGTGCAGCGCAGCGCTCGTGCGGGCCTTCGACTTTCTCGGCAAGCGCTGGAACGGCGTGATCCTCGGCAGCCTGACCCAGGGCCCGCTCGGCTTCGCCGAGCTGAAGCGAGCGGTCGCCGGGATCAGCGACTCGATGCTCTCCGAGCGCCTCAGCGAGCTGGCCGGCCTCGGCCTGCTCGGCCGCGAGGTCGACCCCGGCCCGCCGGTCGCGGTCCGCTACGCGCTCACCGGATCCGGTGCCGCGCTCGCGCCGACCCTCGGCGCACTCACCGAGTGGGCGGGCACCCACCTGCCGGCCGGCGACTGCTCCGAGGACTGACCGGTCCACGAACGACGCCGGTCCGCCACCGAACGGTGACGGACCGGAGATCCTCGGCGGCACTCCGCGCCGAGGCGTCACGTACGTTTCGACCGGCCGTCTCCCTGGTGAACACCAGGTGGGCAGCCTCGGTCAGACCCCTACTGTCCGGTTAACGTTCCAATCGCCAGGCCCATCCGGCCGAGTAATAGGCTGACGGCCATCACCCCCGTCTCCATCAATCCAGTCCTGACCCAGGAGTAGTTCAGTGGCATCGATCGACGCCGTAGGCGCCCGCGAGATCCTCGATTCGCGAGGCAACCCGACTGTGGAAGTTGAGGTCGTCCTCGACGACGGCACCTTCGCCCGCGCCCAGGTGCCCAGTGGCGCCTCGACCGGAGCCTTCGAGGCCGTCGAGCTGCGCGACGGCGGCGAGCGCTACGGCGGCAAGGGCGTGCAGAACGCCGTCACCGCGGTCGTGGAGACCCTCGCCCCGGCGATCGAAGGCTTCGACGCCGACGACCAGCGCGCCATCGACCAGGCGATGATCGAGGCCGACGCGACCCCCAACAAGGCCAAGGCCGGCGCCAACGCGATCCTCGGCGTCTCGCTCGCCGTCGCGAAGGCCGCCGCCGACTCGGCCGGCCTCTCGCTGTTCCGCTACGTCGGTGGCCCCAACGCCCACGTGCTCCCGGTCCCGATGCTCAACATCCTCAACGGTGGCTCCCACGCGGACTCCAACGTCGACATCCAGGAGTTCATGATCGCGCCGATCGGCGCGCCGACCTTCGCCGAGGCGCTGCGCATGGGCGCCGAGGTCTACCACGCGCTCAAGTCCGTGCTGAAGGCGAAGGGCCTGGCCACCGGCCTCGGCGACGAGGGCGGCTTCGCGCCCAACCTCGAGTCCAACCGCGCCGCCCTCGACCTGATCGCCGAAGCGATCGGCAAGGCCGGCTACGAGCTCGGCAAGGACGTCGTGCTGGCCCTGGACGTGGCGGCGAGCGAGTTCTACGAGGACGGCGCCTACCTGTTCGAGGGTGCGAAGAAGACCGCGGAGGAGATGACCGCCTACTACGAGGAGCTCGTCGCCGCCTACCCGATCGTCTCCATCGAGGACCCCCTCGACGAGGAGGACTGGGACGGCTGGAAGGCGATCACCTCCGCGATCGGCGAGAAGACCCAGCTCGTCGGCGACGACCTGTTCGTCACCAACGTCGAGCGCCTCGCCCGAGGCATCGAGGGCGGCCAGGGCAACGCGCTGCTGGTCAAGGTCAACCAGATCGGCACCCTCACCGAGACCCTCGACGCGGTCGACATGGCCCACCGGGCCGGCTTCAAGACGATGATGTCCCACCGCTCCGGCGAGACCGAGGACACCACCATCGCCGACCTCGCCGTCGCCGTCGGCTCCGGTCAGATCAAGACCGGTGCCCCGGCCCGCTCCGAGCGCGTCGCGAAGTACAACCAGCTCCTCCGCATCGAGGACGAGCTCGGTGAGGCCGCCCGCTACGCCGGCGCCTCCGCCTTCCCGCGCTACCAGGCCTGACCCGTGCGCCGAGTCGGCGCATCTTGACACGATCTCATGCCGAGTCGGCCCGTCTTGACGGGCCGACTCGGCGGGGTTTTGGTCAAGACGGGCCGACTCGGCGGGGTTTTGGTCAAGAGGGGCCGACTCGGCGGGGTTTTGGTCAAGACGGGCCGACTCGGCACGGCTCGGCGGGACAGATGCGCCGACTCGTTGGGCTCGGATGGGAGGATGAGCGACGTGGCAACGCAGGGACCGGGACAGCAGAGTCAGAGCAAGCGCGTTCAACGATCCCGAGGCCCACAGGGTCCGGGACGACGGTCGCGTGCCCCGCTCCCGGCCCGCCCGCCGGCGGGCAGCGGCATCGAGGCCCTGCGCAAGCGGCTGCGTCGGCCGAAGCTGACCGGCCGGGCGATGATGATCATCGTGGTCGCCGCCGTGCTGGTGATCTCCTACGCCTCCTCGCTGCGCGCCTACCTGCAGCAGCGCCACGACATCAATGCGCTCCAGACGGAGATCGCCCAGCGCAAGGAGCACATCAAGCAGCTCGAGGAGCAGACCCGTCGCTGGGAGGACCCCGCCTACGTCCAGCAGCAGGCCCGGGAGCGGTTCGGGTTCGTGATGCCGGGGGAGACGGCGTACGTCGCCCTCGACGAGAACGGCGAGCGCATCCAGACCGAGCCGGAGCTCACCGACCCCAAGTCGGTGGGCAGTGCCGAGCAGCCGAAGGCGTGGTGGGACGATGCGTGGGGTTCCGTGCTGCTGGCCGGTGACCCGCCGGAGCAGACTGGAGAAGGGCCGGAGTCGGAGATCGACCCGCCCAAGCAGAAGAAAGACTGAGACATGGCCATCGATCCCAAGGACGTGGCCGCGATCGCGGCACAGCTGGGACGCGAGCCACGGGGGATCCACGAGGTCGGGCACCGCTGCCCGTGCTCGCTGCCCGATGTGGTGACCACCGAGCCGCGGCTGCCCAACGGCACGCCGTTTCCCACGACGTTCTACCTCACCTGCCCGCGTGCCGCCTCGAAGATCGGCACCCTCGAGGGCACCCACGTGATGAAGGACATGGAGGCCCGCCTGGCCGAGGACGAGGAGCTCGCGGCTGCCTACGCGAGGGCTCACGAGGCCTACCTCGAAGCTCGTTACAAGCTCGGTGACCCGCCCGAGATCCACGGTATCTCCGCAGGTGGGATGCCCGATCGGGTCAAGTGCCTGCACGTCCTCGCCGGTCAGGCGCTCGCCCAGGGCCCGGGCGTCAACCCGCTCGGCGACGAGGTGCTCGAGCGCCTCGGTGAGTGGTGGAAGTCCGGCCCCTGCGTCGACCTCGACCTGGAGGACGAGGAGCAGTGACACGGTGACGAAGGTTGCTGCGATCGACTGCGGCACCAACACGATCAAGCTGCTGATCGCCACGGTCACCGCCGACGGCCTGACCGAGGACGTACGCGAGGCCCGCATGGTCCGTCTGGGCCAGGGTGTCGACCGCACCGGTGTGCTCGCCGAGGAGGCCCTGGAGCGGGCTTTCGGCGCCATCGACGAGTACGCCGCGATGATCCGCGAGCACGGTGTCGAGAGGGTGCGCTTCGTGGCCACCTCGGCCACCCGCGACGCCGCCAACGCGGCCACCTTCACCGACGGCGTACGCGACCGCCTCGGGGTCACGCCCGAGGTAGTCACCGGCGCGGAGGAGGCGGCGCTCTCCTTCGGTGGTGCGGCCCGCAACCTGCGCGGCAGCCCCGAACCGCCGGTGCTGGTGATCGACATCGGCGGTGGCTCGACCGAGCTCATCCTCGGCGACGACTCCACGACGGGCGTCAGCGCGGCAATGAGTATGGACATCGGGTCGGTGCGGCTCCACGAGCGTCACCTGCGCTCCGATCCGCCCACGCGGGAGGAGATCGAGGCCTGCGTACGCGACATCGACGCCCACCTCGATGCCTGCCCGGTGGACCCGGCAGATGCCAACACCGTGGTCGCTGTCGGCGGCACCATGATCCAGCTGACCATGGGACTGCTCGAGCTGGTTGCGTACGACCGCACCGCCACCGACCATGCCGAGGTATCTCCCGAGGACGTCTACCGACTCGTCGACCGGCTGCTCGCGATGACCGTCGACGAGCGACTCGCGCTGCCCTGGATGCATCCCGGCCGGGCCGACGTGATCGCTGCCGGTGGGGTGATCCTCAGCCGGATCCTGAGGCGCTCGCGTGTCGACACTCTTCTCGTCTCCGAGTCCGACATCCTCGACGGAATCGCCTGGTCCGTTAGAGACTAGGCATGTCGGGGGACTTGATCTTTGTGTTTGACGCCTAGGTTTGGGTTCACCGGCGTACCCATCAAACAGAAGCAAAGCTGTCTCTCGGAAGGTCAAGAAGTGAAAAAGCTCATCCTGCTTGCCATCGCTGCCGCTGGTGTCGGCGTGCTGGTCAAGAACAAGTCTGAGCAGCTGAAGGCCGGCGCGAACAAGGTCACCCATGACCCGCGCGTCCAGTCGGCCCTTGCGACCGCCTCGGAGAAGGCGGCGCCCCTGAAGGAGAAGGCTGCTCCTTATGCCGAGGTCGTGAAGGAGAAGGCGGGGCCCTACGCGGCCACCGTCAAGGAGAAGGCCGGTCCCTACGCGGAGCAGGCCAAGGAGAAGGTCTCGGCGGCGGCCGAGGTCGCCTCCGAGAAGCTGCACCGCAACGGCTCCACCCCGGAGCCGACCACCGGCTCGTCCGCGAGCAGCGAGTACGGCGGCTACCCGCCGGCTCCGCCGGTTCCGCCGGTTCCGCCGGCGCCGTCGGCCCCGCAGGCCGGGCTCACCGGTGACCCGCTCACCGACCCGATCGCCCCGGCCGACCCGTACGCCGCCGAGGTCCCGCCGCCCCCGCCGGCCGACCCCGACCAGGCGTCCTACGACGACCTGGGCGGTGGCGACACCGCGGTCAAGCCACCCTCGGAGGGCGCGCCCGAGTTCGCTCCCGAGCCGATCGACTCTCCCCAGGAGGAGAAGGACAAGTGGTTCCGCGGCTGAGCTGCGGCCAGCAGAAGTCCATCTGAGTCACCCGCGGTCCGCCGAAGGCGGGCCGCGGGTGACATTTGGGCCGTTTCGGGCGCGGCCGGGCGTCCGGGGCGGCTGCTGCCGAGGATGATGGCGATTCGGGTCATGGGGTTTCCTCGTGGCGGGGTCAGGGGTCAGGGGTCAGGGGTCAGGGGTCAGGGTTCTGGTCAGTGGTCGGTGTGGAGGGTGGCGGCGAGTCCGTTGAGACGCAGCGTCGTAGCGCCGCGAAGGTGGGGTAGGTCGGTGCTGCCGTCGCCGGTGCGAGCCAGGAACGCCACCTGCTCGGTCCAGGACAGCTGGCACCCGTCCCCGGCGTCGGCGAGGAGTACCGTCACCAGTGACGTCCACCGCGGCAGATCGTCCACGATCGACACGTAGGCGAACACGAGCCGCCGGTCGGTGACGATGTCGAGGTAGTGGGAGTGGTACGCCAGCCGCTCCGGTGTGGCATCCGGGACCGTGAAGGTGCTGTGGGCGTCCTCGCCGGCACCGATGCGGAACTCGTGGCGGTAGGTCGCCCCCGAACCGGGCAGCCGGAACCAGCGCCGTCGGGCCTGGTCGTCCGCGAACGCTGCGAACACCGATGCGGGTGCTGCGTCGAAGCGGCGCTCGACAGTGAATGTGTGGTAGCGGATGTCGAGGGCGGGATGCGTGGGCAGTGCCCCGGCGTTGTCGTCGGTCGAGGGGTGGGCTGACATGGCGTCTCCAGTTTGTGCGTCACCAATGGTTACTGTCAGTAGGAAACGTGGGGTGGACGGCGATGCTTCCGTCGCTACCACCCGCACTTTGACGTCAGCAACGCACTCGGAAGGACGCAATCGTGACCACTGGACTTCGCAGCGAGCTGGCTGGGCGAGGGATCGCGCCGGACTGCCTGGACACGATCCTGGTGGTCCGAGACGTGCTTGCCCGCGTCGGTGACAAGTGGACGATGCTCATCGTCGCCGCGCTGGACAGTGGGCCGATGCGCTTCACAGCGCTGCACGAGAATGTGCCCGGCATCTCCCAGCGGATGCTCGGCCACACTCTCCGCGCCCTGACCCGCGACGGGCTCGCCACTCGCACCGCATACGCGGAGGTGCCGCCCCGCGTTGAATACGAACTCACCGATCTCGGCCGCTCACTGGCGTCCGCCGTCGATCACCTCGTCGGGTGGGTGAAACAGCATCAGGACGAGATCGTCCGCAACCGGACTCATCACGACGCCTTGGGCTAGGGACCCGCGCGAACGAAGATCGCGCGAGCCTGGCCATCGCAGTCGCGCCGAAGGCGTCGGCTCGCGCAGGGCCCGGCCGGTGGGCAACGTGGGCGGGCCGCGGGTGACAATGGTTCGGTGACCATCCACGCCATCACCGTCCTGGGACACGACCGCCCGGGGATCATCGCCGACACGACCTCCCGTCTCGCCGGACTCGGACTCAACCTCGAGGACTCGACGATGACCCGGCTGCGAGGTCACTTCGCGATGACGCTGCTGTGCGCGGGAGAGGCGACCACGGAGGCCATCCAGGCCGACCTCGAGCCGATCGCCTCCGACGGCACGCTGACGGTCACGGTCTACGAGCTCCCCGAGGAGCAGGCACCGGCCGGTGCCGGACAGCTCTTCGTCCTCTCCGTCCACGGCGGCGACCGGCCCGGCATCGTCTCCACCGTGACCGCCGAGATCGCTGCCGTCGGCGGCAACATCACCGACCTCACCACCCGTCTCTCCGGCGACCTCTATGTCGTCGTCGCCGAGCTCGAGCTGCCGGCGGACGCCGACGTCGCCGTGCTGGAGGCGTCGATCAAGCGGGTCACCCAGGAGCTCGGCGTCGACGCCACCCTGCGGCCGATCGAGGCCGACGACCTGTGAGCGAGATCAACGAGCGGGTGCTGGCCTGGACCGAGGCGGAGCTGGGTGTCGAGGGCAAGGTGCTCGACGTCGTACGGGCCCCCGCCCACGTCCTCTCCGTGCCCGGCAAGGATGTCGACCCCGCGGCCCCCGAGACCGTCCAGCTCGCCGCCGACCTGATCGCCACGATGCGGGTCTCGCCCGGCTGCGTCGGCCTGGCCGCCGACCAGGTCGGGGTCTCGGCCCGGGTCTTCTGCGTCGACGTCTCCACCCACGTCAAGACCAGGACCCACCACGGGACGTACGTCCTGTGCAACGCGGAGGTCGTCGAGGCCAGCCGTAACGAGAAGGCGCGCGAGGGCTGCATGTCCGTCCCCGACCTGACCGGCGACGTGAAGCGCGCCTCCCGGCTGAAGGTACGCGGCCAGCTCCCGGTCACCGGCGAGACCGTCGAGATCGTCACCGATGCCTTCGAGGCCCGCTGCCTGCAGCACGAGATCGACCACACCAACGGTCTGCTCTTCATCGACCGCGTCGCGGGCGCCCACGCGCTCCACCAGCGCCAGACGTACTTATGACGCTAAGGTCGGCCGAGCGCCCCGGTATCCCAATCGGTCAGAGGACGGCGTCTTAAAAACGCTTCAGTGTGGGTTCGAGTCCCACCCGGGGCACTCTTGGCGTTCCTGGAACCTCAGGGTTGTCCCGGACGTTGAGTGAGACACAGGGCCGGTACGCTGGCCGTAGGGAGCCGCCACCGTGGCGGCACCTTTCACGTCGCTTTCGAGGAGTGACCCCCAGATGCAGAGCAACAACCCGGTGTTCCGTAGGGCAGAGGGCTTCGGGCAGCCGTCGCAGAACGCCTACGGCAACGCGACCTACGGTGGCAACGGCGCTCCGTACGCCGGCTACGGGCAGGACCCGAGCCAGTGGTCGACCGGCGCCCCCCAGGCGCCGACCACGGGCGCCCCCATGACGATCGACTCGGTGGTGCAGAAGGGCGCGATCACGCTCGGCGTCGTCTTCCTCGCCGCCATCGCGACGTGGGTCATGACCCCCGACATCAACTCCACCGCCAGCCTCGGGCCGCTCTACATGGCCGCGACGCTCGGTGCCGGTGCGGCCTTCATCCTGTCCCTGGTCAACTCGTTCAAGCGGGTGATCAGCCCGGCGCTGGTCCTGGCCTTCGCCGTTGCCGAGGGCATCGCCCTGGGCGCGCTGAGCAAGGTCTTCGACGCCATGATCGGTGGCGGCATCGTCGTCCAGGCCGTGATCGGCACCTTCGCCGCGTTCGCGGGCACCCTGGCTGCCTACAAGTTCTTCAACATCAAGGTCGGCAACAAGTTCCGCACCTTCGTGATCGCGGCCATGTTCGGCATGGTGGGTCTGAGCCTGATGGAGCTCGTGCTCGGCATGTTCGGCGCCAGCTTCGGCCTCTTCGGCCTCGGCACGCTCGGCATGATCACCGCCATCGCCGGCCTCGCGCTCGGTGTCTTCATGCTGATCCTCGACTTCGACCAGATCGAGCAGGGCATCCGTGCCCAGCTTCCTGAGCGTGAGTCGTGGCGCGCCGTCTTCGGCCTGACCGTCAGCCTCGTCTGGATCTACACCAACCTGCTCCGTCTCCTGGCGATCTTCCAGCAGGACTGATCGCCCGCAGGTCTTCACGACGAAGGAGTGAAGACCTGCGACGGCGATCAGGTCGAGCGAGCGCAGCGGGTGAGCCTGCGAACCCGCGAAGCGGGTCGAGACCCAGTCGCGTGAAGTGACAACCGCCCCGTGCCTTGAAGGCGCGGGGCGGTTCGTTTCGCATGCCAACAGTGTTGGTCTCGACACGCCGTCGGCTAGCGGCTCCGGCGGCTCGACCAGCGGGGCTAACGAGCCCGGTTGATCTCCGCGAGCGGGGGAGTCTCGGCGGGGCGCTCGCCGCGGCGGGGCTCGCGGTGCTCGTTCTCGAAGGACCGGGCACGGGCCCAGTTGCGGCCGAAGCGTCCGCGGGGGCGCGGCGCCGGGTCGATCTCGGTTCCTGGCCGGATGACGGCGCGCAGGGAGGCGGCGGCGAGCGGCATCACGTGCTTGCCGTTGTAGGTCTCCAGGATGGCGTTCTCGTCGCCGACGAGGCCGAGCACGGTGAGCGTCGGCGGCACCAGAACCTCGCCGAGGGCGTGGTAGCCGGCGGCGGAGGGGTGGAACTGGTCGGCGCCGAACCAGAACGCCGGGGTCGCCTTGAAGGCCGGGCCGAGGACGTCACCCAGCGACACGGTGTGGCCACCGGCGCGGATGACGTGGAAGATCTGGCCGGCGGCGATACGGATCGACCAGGCCCGCATGATCGACCGCAGCGGCGGCAGGATCGGGGTGGCGGTGCTGAGGTCAGGAACGGTGCCGACGAGCACCGGCACCCCGGCTTCCTGGAGCCGGATGACGGCCTGGGCGAGGTGGCTCACCGCGACCCGCGGACGCACCCGCCGGATCACGTCGTTGGAGCCGACCAGGATGACCGCGATGTCGGCATCGGCGGCGATCGCCTTCTCGACCTGCGGGTGCAGGTCGGAGGACTTGGCGCCGATCTCGGAGAGGTCGTGCAGGCGCACCGGCCGGTGTGCCTTCTCGGAGACACCGGAGGCGAGGACGGCGCCCGGCGTGTCCTCGACCTCGGTCATCCCGTAGCCCGCGGCGCTCGAGTCGCCGAGCAGCGCGATGCTGATCGGTCGGCCCGGTTGCCGTGCTCCGTACCACCCGGTCGGGGAGGGGGCCACCGGCATCTTGACCTGATGCGTCGCCCGGACGGCGAGCGCTGCTTCCGCGACGAGGACCCCGGCGAACGCGGCCGTCGCGGCCAGAACACCCCCGCCGGCGTACGCGGTCTTGCGTGCCAGACTCTTCTTCGCCACGGGGACACTCTAAAGTCTTCGGCCCATTACCGGGCACTCAGTATCGGGATATAGGGGATCTCACCTAGTGGACATACGCTGTGGCCATGGAGTACGTGGACTCGCTTCTCGACCTTATCGGCAACACTCCGCTCGTGCGGCTGGAGCGTGCGTTGGACGGCGCCGGGGCGTCCGAACCGGGCAAGGGACCGCTGGTTCTGGCCAAGGTGGAATACCTCAACCCGGGCGGTTCGGTGAAGGACCGCATCGCCACCCGGATGATCGAGGCGGCCGAGGCCTCCGGTGAGCTGCAGCCCGGCGGGACGATCGTCGAGCCCACCTCCGGCAACACCGGTGTCGGTCTGGCGATGGTCGCCCAGCGACGCGGTTACAAGTGCATCTTCGTCTGCCCCGACAAGGTCAGCGAAGACAAGCGCAACGTGCTGAAGGCCTACGGTGCCGAGGTCGTCGTCGCGCCCACGGCCGTGCCGCCGGAGCACCCCGACTCCTACTACAACGTCTCCGACCGGCTCGCCTCGCAGCCCGGTGCCTGGAAGCCGAACCAGTACGCCAACCCCAACAACCCGCGCTCCCACTACGAGGAGACCGGCCCGGAGATCTGGCGCCAGACCGAAGGCAGGATCACCCACTTCGTGGCCGGTGTCGGCACCGGCGGCACGATCTCCGGGATCGGCCGCTACCTCAAGGAGCAGAACCCGGACGTCCAGATCATCGGCGCCGACCCCGCGGGCAGCGTCTACTCCGGCGGCAGCGGTCGGCCCTACCTGGTCGAGGGCGTCGGCGAGGACTTCTGGCCGGACACCTACGACCGCGACATCGCCGACCGGATCATCGAGGTCTCCGACGCCGACTCGTTCGCCTACACCCGCCGGCTCGCCCGCGAGGAGCAGCTGCTCGTCGGCGGCAGCGCCGGCATGGCTGCGTACGCCGCCAAGCAGCTCGCCGCGGAGCTGGCCGGCACGCCGGAGGGCGAGAACGCCGTGATCGTCGTGCTGCTGCCCGACTCCGGGCGCGGCTACCTGACCAAGGTGTTCAACGACGAGTGGCTGGCGCAGTACGGCTTCGCGACCGGCGAGGACGCCAAGCAGACCGTCGGTGACGTGCTGCGCGGCAAGTCCGGCCGGCTGCCCGACCTGGTGCACACCCACCCGGGCGAGACGATCGCCGAGGCGGTGCACATCCTGCAGGAGTACGGCGTCTCGCAGATGCCCGTCGTCCGTGCCGAGCCGCCGATCGTGGCCGCCGAGGTCGCGGGCTCGGTCTCGGAGCGGACCCTGCTGGAGGCGCTGTTCACCGGCAAGGCCAAGCTCACCGACTCCGTCGAGGAGCACATGTCGCCGCCGCTGCCCTCGATCGGCTCCAACGCCGACGCCCACGATGCCGCCCACACCCTGGGTGACTCCGACGCGCTGCTGGTGCACGAGGACGGCAAGCCGGTCGGTGTCCTCACCCGCCAGGACCTGCTCTTCTTCCTGACCAGCGCCTGACCAGATCCTGAGGCGCCGCATACCCTCCCCCCTAGCGGGGGAGGGTGGCGTACGCCATGATGCGTGGTCATGATCGCGTACCCCCACACGCGCCGGTCGGCCTTCGCCGCGGCCATTCTGACCACGCTCCTCTCGCTGTCCGCCTGTGGCGGCGGCGACGGCAGCGGTGGCGGCGGCGATCGTCCCAGCGTCGCGGACATCAAGGGCCAGATCACCCAGAGCAGCGGCGACCAGGTGACCGACGAGCAGGCCGTGTGCTTGGCGAAGACCTACTACGAGTCGGACCTCTCCGATGAGGCGGTACGCCTGCTGGTCGAGGCCGAGGACGTCTCGAAGATCAGCCCGGAGGATCTCTCTGAGGCGGACCAGAAGGCCAGCAAGGCGCTCTACGACCCGTTGGTGAAGTGCCTGACGCCCGCTGAGTAGTCGCCGTTCGGCGCCGGCCGCAGCCAGGTGTTCGCCACCCGGGCGAGGTCCTCGCGACCGGACACCCCGGTCTTGCGGCTGATGTTGTGCAGGTGGGTCTCGACGGTGCGGGTGCTCATCTCCAGGTCTGCGGCGAGCGAGGCCGTGGTGGGGCCGTCGGGCAGTAGTTGGAGCACCTCGCTCTCCCGTCCGGAGAGCCCGATGTGGACCGCCGCGCGACGGAACAGCCCGGCCCGGCTTCCGGAGATCTCGGAGCGTTCCCACGCGAGGTCGAGCGTCTCGGCGGCCTCGGCGAGGTCGCCGGCCTCACGCTGCAGGATCGCCAGTGAGATGGCGGCCCTGGTCACGAACACGAGGGCGCCGGCATCGGCCAGGATGACGATCGCCTCGCGGAGTGCGTCGACGTCGCCGGCGGCGGTGGCGGCTGCGTACGCCCCCATGCCCTGCAGCAGCGGGCTCTCGGTGCCTGCGGCGAGGCCGGCGGCCCGGGTGATGTGCTTGTTCTCGTTGGCGCCGCGTTCGATGGCCTCCACGGCGAGGAAGATGCCGCCGGTGACGTAGCCGGCGTCCAGCCGCTGACCGACGAGCTCGCACAGCTCCTTGAGGCTGGGCATCCGTCCGCTGGCCGGCGCCATGATGCTGGCCACCATCCCCGGCCACGGGCCGAGGGCCACCTTTGCGCCACCGATCTGGGAGGCGAGGCTGCGGGCGTACTCCGGGCGGCCCTGCGCCATCGCGATCTCCGCGCCGAGCGTCAGGATGCCGGTGTGGGCGACGTCGCGATAGGCCGCGACGCTCGAGGAGGAGAGGCTCTGGAACGCGGCCTGGCTCGCCTCGGTCAGCCGACCCGCGATGCTCAGGCCGAGGACGCAGAGGTAGGCGTGGGCCTGGATCAGCATCGCATCCCCACTCCGGTTGGCCTCCTCGAGCTGCTCCCGGGCGAAGTCGATGCCGCGGTCCAGGTCGCCGCCGAGAACGTCGGCCAGTCCGGTGAGGAAGGCAAGCAGTCCAGCGGAGAACTGGTGCTGAGGCTGCTGGCTCTCCAGCAGGTTGCGCGCCTGCTCGACCATCCCGGCGGCGAGGAGGCGCTCGGCGGCCACCACGGCGAGCATCTCCGGGCCGGTCGTGTCGCGCGGGTCGGGCTCGACCGTCGGGAGCTCGGGGACGTACTCGGTCTGGAACTGCAGGTGGGCGCTGGCGGCCTCGAGCGTCGCGGCGAAGGCCGGCAGCCGCTTCAGTCCGTCGTCGAGGACGTCCTTGGCCGCCTGCAGGTCACCGAGCCCGACCGCCTTCCAGGTGGCGAACCAGGCCAGCATCCAGGCCGACTCCTGGGTGTCGGTCAGCGGGGTGCGCCGCTCGACCTCGTCGATCTGGTCACGAGGCGCGGCCGTGTTGCGGAGCGCGACGAGCAGCGGCAGCGCGGTCTCGGGCGAGGGCATCTCGGTCCAGGAGCGGCGTGCGCGGGCGACCTCGTCGGCCATCTGACGCAGAGAGCGCTGGTGGAGGAGGGCGGCGTCGGCACCGCGGGGCCGATGGGTGGCGTAGTCGAGGAGCCGCTGCTCCGCGGCCAGGTGGTTGCGCGCGATCACCAGCCCGAACGCCGAGCCCTCGGTGATCAGGTAGTCGCCGATGAGGGGCGGGTAGAGGCCCACGACGCCGCTGCCCGGTCCGTCCTCGCTGTGGCGCGCCAGCCCGTGGGCGAAGAGCGCGTCGAGCACATGGCGCTCGAGCAGCTTCTCGGCCTCGTCGAGCGGCACCGGCCCTGTCACCGCGAGCGCGGTCGCACCGTCCCAGGCAGCCTGGTCGAGCCCGGCGACCAGTGGCTCGACGGCCGAGGCCAGCGCAGGTGCCCAGCCCGTACGCCGCGGCAGCCGCCACAGCCCGTCGAGCTGCTCCAGCACCCCCGCCCGGGGCCCGACGGTGGCGATCGCCCGGACCAGGCCGAGCAGACCGCCGGTGGTCATCGAGATCCGGGCCAGCGACCCGGCCTCCACCGGGCCGCCCAGGATCGCCCGGCACACTTCGTGCACCTCGTTGACCTCGAGCGTGGGGGAGCGCACCTGCACCGAAGGGGCGATGCCGAGCATCAGCGTGTCCTCGGCGACCGGGTGCTGGTGGCGGCTGCTCGTCACCGCCAGGAGGCGACGCTGGCGGTGGACGTTGCGCAGGGCGCCGACCGAGTAGGTGTCGAGCGCGTCGGCGTCGTCGATCACCATCACCGTGCCGCTGCCGAGCTGTTTGCTCAGCGCGGCGGTCATCTCGCCGATGGTCCTGCGGGGGCCGGGCGGTGTCGCTCCGCCGATGCCGGCGGCGAGGAGTGCCGCGAACGGTTCGTTCTGCCAGGCGCGGTGGCCACTGAGCTGGAAGACGGACAGGCCGTCGTCCTCGAGGCGGTCGGCGATCAGCCCGCAGAGCTCGCTGCGTCCGGAGCCTCGGGGGCCGACCAGATGCACGCTCAGGCCTGCACCGACGTAGTCGGCGACCTCGTCGACCACCCGCGCGAGGACACCTTCGCGATCAGACATGGTCACCCCCCACCTCAAGGTACATCCAAATGCATACCGGATTTTCTGTGGGAGCGCTGTATCGCCCGCGTATTAGGTCTACTGATACGCAGGTTACCTGTTTACAGTACGTAAACAGTCCGTCCGCGACCGCAACCTCTGGCCCTGGATGATGAGATAGTGATCTCACGGGCTGAGGTTCACCTCGGCCTGCACCACTGAGTGACCACCAGGTTGCCGCATCAGCTCCCCCATCTGATTGCGGCCCTGGTGGCACGAAGACCTACAGAGCCCGGCCGTCCCGGACTCGAGGTCGCGATCATCCCCCCGCGGTCGTGACCTCGAGCCCAGGGCGGCCGGGCTGGGTTATTTGCGATTGCTTCGCAATCCGCGAGCGCTGGGTTGTTTGCGATTGCTTCGCAATTCGCGCAGCGCCTTCGCTTGATCCTCGTCTTCCTCCGCTCCGTTCGTCGCTTCGCTCCTCACTGCGCTGCGTCCAGACGAGGAGCGCTTCGGCGCTGAGTTGTTTGTGATTGCTTCGCAATTCGCGGAGCGCTTCAGCGCTGGGGCGTCGCTTGTGAAGCAGTTCACAAGGGACGTAAGCCACGACACATGGGACGTATGCCTAGGGGAGGGGGTGGTGTGGCCGGTGAGACGGCAGTGTCATAGTGACTGACGTGGACAGCGTCCTGGAGTTAGCCAGGTGGCAGTTCGGCATCGTGACCGTCTACCACTTCCTGTTCGTCCCGCTCACGGTGGGACTCACCATGCTCGTCGCCGTGCTGGAGACGATCTGGCTGCGTACGAAGAATCCTGAGTGGCTTCGGCTGACCAAGTTCTTCGCGAAGCTCTTCCTGATCAACTTCGCACTCGGTGTGGTCACCGGGATCGTGCAGGAGTTCCAGTTCGGGATGACCTGGTCGGACTACTCCCGCTTCGTGGGGGACGTCTTCGGGGCCCCGCTGGCGATCGAGGCGCTGCTGGCCTTCTTCCTGGAGTCGACCTTCCTCGGGCTGTGGATCTTCGGCTGGGACAAGCTGCCGCGGGCGCTGCACAACGCGTGCATGTGGATCGTCCACCTCGGCACGCTCGCGTCGTCGTGGTTCATCCTGGCGGCCAACTCCTGGATGCAGCACCCGGTCGGCTACAAGTTCAACGAGGTCACCGGCCGCGCCGAACTCACCGACTTCTGGGCGGTGATGTTCAACAAGGTGCAGCTGGGCACGTTCCCGCACGTCATCCTCGCGGCGTACCTGACCGCGGCCGCCTTCATGCTCGGCATCCTGGGCTGGCTCTACATGCGCCGGCCGGGGGAGAACAACGTCGAGCGCCCGATGTACCGGCGCGGGATGGTGCTGGCGGCCTGGGTGATGGTCTTCTCCGGCGTAGGCGTCGCGGTCTCTGGTGACATCCAGGGCAAGATCATGACCGAGGTGCAGCCGATGAAGATGGCGGCCGCGGAGGCGTTGTGGGAGACCTCCGACTCCTGCGCGCCGTTCTCGATCCTCACCATCGGCACCCGCGACGGGAAGCACGAGAAGTGGGCGCTCGAGGTGCCGTGCGTGCTCTCCTTCCTCGGCACCGGCACCTTCGACGGCAAGGTCGAGGGCATCTACGACCTGCAGGAGAAGTACCGCGAGACCTACGGGGCGACGCCGGGCGCGACCTACTACTCACCCGGTGACTACACCCCCAACATCCCGGTCACCTACTGGACGTTCCGCTGGATGATGGGCCTCGGTGTCGTCGGCGGTCTCGTCGGCCTGGCGGTGCTGTGGCTGACTCGTCGGGGACGTACGCCGACAGGGTTCGTCGGACGGGTGCTTCCCGCGCTGGCGATCTCCGCGCCGGTGATGGTGCTGCTGGGCAACTCGATGGGCTGGATCTTCACCGAGATGGGACGCCAGCCGTGGGTCGTCTTCGGGGTGCTGACCACCGCCAACGGCGTCTCGCCGGGCGTCGAGCCGTGGGAGGTGTGGATGTCGCTGCTGGGATTCACGGCGCTCTACGCGGTCCTCGCCGTCATCGAGGTGGGCCTGCTGATCAAGTATGTGAAGAAGGCTCCGGACCCGTTCGTCGAGCCACCTTCACCGTCCCTGCGCGGCTCCGAGTCGGATGCCGACGAGCCGATGAACTTCGCGTACTGAGGAGCCTGCGATGGAACTCACGACAATCTGGTTCTGCCTCATCGCCGTGCTGTGGATCGGCTACTTCGTCCTCGAGGGCTTCGACTTCGGCGTCGGCATGCTGCTTCCGGTGCTGGCCCGCGACGACCGCGAGCGGCGCGTCATGATCAACACCATCGGTCCGGTCTGGGACGGCAACGAGGTCTGGCTGCTGACCGCGGGTGGAGCGACCTTCGCGGCGTTCCCGGAGTGGTACGCGACGCTGTTCTCCGGCTTCTACCTGCCGCTGTTCCTCATCCTGATCGCGCTGATCGTGCGTGGGGTCGCGTTCGAGTACCGCCACCAGCGGCCCTCGGTGACCTGGGCCGGCTGGTGGGACCGCGCGGTGATCTTCGGGTCGTACGTCCCGGCGTTCCTGTGGGGTGTGGCGTTCGCCAACATCGTGCGCGGGGTGCCGATCGACGCCGACTTCGAGTTCACCGGCACCGTCCTGACCCTGCTCAACCCCTACGGTCTCCTCGGCGGCCTGGTCACGCTCTCGCTGTTCGTGACCCACGGTGCGGTGTTCATCGCGCTGAAGACCGACGGCGAGATCCGCGGCCGGGCCCGCGCGCTGGCGCTCAAGACCGGGGTTGTCGCGGCCGTGCTCGCCGTCGTGTTCCTGGTCTGGACCCAGGCGCTCACCGGCAACCTGGCGACCGCGGTGATCTTCGTCGTGGCGGCGCTCGCGCTCGTGGGCGGGCTGGGGGCTGCGTACGTCGGTCGTGAGGGGCTCGCCTTCGCGGGCACCTTCCTCGCGATCGGGCTGGCCGTGGCCGGGCTCTTCGTGGGGCTCTTCCCCGACGTGATGCCCTCGACCACCGACGTCGCGAACTCGCTGACCACGACGAACGCGGCGGCGACGCCCTACACGCTGAAGCTGATGACGATCGTCGCGGCGGTGTTCACGCCGATCGTGGTGGGCTACCAGGCCTGGACGTACTGGATCTTCCGCAAGCGGATCTCCATCCACCACATCCCCGCCGCTCATTGAGATGCGCCCGAACGACCCGCGACTGCGAGCTCAGCTGACGGTGGCCCGGCGGCCGCTCGCGGTCGTGGTGGCGGCCGGGGTGCTGGGGGCGGTGCTGCTGATCATCCAGACGTACGCCGTCACCGGGCTGCTCATCTCCGCGATCCGCGGCACCGGTTCGGTGAGCGGCTGGGCACTGGCGGTCGTGGCCGTCTTCGCCGGGCGCGCGGTCGTCGGGGTGGTCTCCGACGTGGCCGGCGCCCGGGCGGCCGGTGTCGTCGGCGCGGACCTGCGGCGCCGGGTGGTCGGCGCGATCCTGCGTGGGCAGGCGGGTCGCTCGGGGTCGTTGTCGGCCCTGGCCACGCGTGGGGTCTCGGCCGCGGAGCCGTATCTGACGCGGTACGTCCCGGCGCTGGTGCTGGCGTGCGTACTGCCCGTCATGGTGCTCGCGGTGATCGCCTGGACCGACCCGCTCAGCGGCCTCATCGTGGGGCTCACGCTGCCGTTGATCCCGATCTTCGGAGTGCTCGTCGGGCTCGCCACGCGTGACCAGGCGGCCGGCCAGTGGCGGGCGATGTCGGCGCTGGCCGGCCACTTCCTCGACGTGATGAAGGGCCTGCCTACTCTGGTCGCTTTCGGTCGAGCTCGTGCGCAGTCGGGGGTCATCGCCACCATCACCGACCGCTACCGCCGCCGCACCCTGGAGACCCTGAAGATCGCCTTCGCCTCCTCGGCGGTGCTCGAGCTCGTCGCGACCATCTCGGTCGCCCTGGTCGCGGTCATCATCGGTGTCCGGCTCGCAGCGGGCTCCGTCGATCTGCAGACGGCGCTCGTCGTCCTGCTGCTCGCCCCTGAGGCCTACTGGCCGCTGCGCCGCGTCGGCACCGAGTTCCACGCCGCCGCCGAGGGTACGGCCACGCTCGAGGCCACCGCAGACCTCTCCGCCCGAGAGGTCGGTGCGGTCGACCGAGTCGTCAGCGACTGCCATCTCGGCTCGCGGGAGCGACGTCTCGGCATGTCTCTCGACGGGGTGGGACTGACCTATCCGGACCGCGATCGGCCGGCGCTCGCACCGGTCTCCGCGACGGTCCCGGAGCGCGGGATCACCGCGATCGTCGGCCCGAGCGGCTGCGGGAAGTCGACGTTGCTGGCGATCGTCGCCGGGCTCCAGGAGACGTACGCAGGTGCCGTCGAGCTCGACGGACAGACCCCGGCCGAGAGCGACGCATGGCGACGGCAGTTCGCCTATCTACCCCAGCGACCGGTGTTCGTCAGCGGGACGATCGCGGACAACCTGCGCCTCGGGTCGCCGGGGGCGACCGACGGTGACCTGTGGCAGGTGTTGAAGCGGGTCGCGCTCGCCGACCGGATCGCCGAGCTCCCCGGCGGGCTCGGTGCCGACCTCGCCGAGGACGGCCGCTCGCTCTCGGCAGGGGAGCGGGCCCGGCTGGCGCTGGCCCGCGTCGTACTCTCCGAGCGCCCCTGGGTTCTCCTCGACGAACCGACCGCCCACCTCGACCCCGACACCGAGCGGATCATCGCCGACACCGTCACCGACCTCGCCCGCGACCGCGCCGTCGTCCTCGTCGCCCACCGCGAGGCGCTCATCGACATCGCCGACCAGGTCATCACCCTCCCTGTCGAGGCGTCGCCGGCGTCGGCCGAGACGTCGCTCCGGTCGGCCGAGACGTCGCGCGCGTCGGCCGAGACGGCAACGGTTGACGCTTCGGCCGACGAGAGCGACGCCTCAGTGCGTCCAGACGTTCGGCC